>JAUXDG010000103.1 GCA_030618475.1 Gammaproteobacteria bacterium
TAAGACCGCTTGGCCTCCGACTTGGATCAGCGTCATCCCAGCGCTGATTGTCTTCATCCCACTTTTTCCGGAACAGTACCGGTAACAGCTTTTCATCCTTGATGAATTGTTCGGTAATCAGACGGGACTTGAGCGTCGCGATGGCCTCATTTTTTCGGCCTCCGCGTTCCACGTTAACGCCGGCCAGTGCGGCAATACCACTGAACTCGCCCAGCTGTGCAGCGAAGCGACTGTTGTTATCCCGCTCTGTCACAGGTGCGATCAGGACCTCGGCCCGGTAAACCGGCGTCATCAGCAGGGCAAGCAGGGTTGACGCCAGCGTGCAAAGGACGGTAACGCCAACAATCATCCATTTGTATCGGACGAGAATGCGCCAGATGTCGAAGAGACTGATTTCCTCCTCCACAGCGGGGTAGGCGTATTCGGCGAATACAGGCCCTTGCCCTGCCCCTGGCACCAGGCGGTCGGGATGGGACTGCCCGCCGCTGCCGTTGACACGTTTTTCAGTCGGCTTCATCAAAAAACGCCAACCGCATTGGCGGCTGCCGCGGCTAATCCGAGCTGGAAGATGATCTGACTGACGCTGGTCCACAAGGCAATCGGCCGGACACGGTCCACGTCCAGCGGCACGATAATGGTGTCCCCGGGCTTGATATCGTCCGCCCTGCCCACCCTGATCCAGGGTGTCTCCGTCACCACGCTGCCATCCGCACGGACCACATAGACGTTACGGTCATCCGCCTTGCGGGTCGTTCCACCGCTCATTTTCACATATTGGTGGCGATCCAGGCCTCGCTTGTACAGGTGTGAAGTGGGATAAAACACCTCGCCGGTCACCATGACCTCCTGGGTAATCGGCGGAATATAAAGCCGGTCACCATCCGCCAGGGTCACGTCATACTGGCTGCGCCGGCCACCGCTGGTATCGGTGATCAACCGCGGCAGATCGATGACCAGGCGCCCGGTCGGTTCCACAGCCCGGAGCTGCTCCCCGAGCTCTCGCACAACACCCAGGGACTGTGCTTTTCCACCCTCTTCCTGCGCCAGTTTGAGGGACAGGGCGGCCAGGTCTGCTTCCAGGCGCTGGCTCAACTCAGCCAGCCGTTCCTTCTCCCGCTCACGCAGGTCGTCGCGCAGAAAGAGCGCACCCTCCGTGAATGCCATGTCGGTGACGCCCCCGGCCCGCTCGATCAGCTTGCTGAGCTGTTCGCCACGCGAAATCGGGTAGACACCGGGAAAGCGCACCTCACCCTTTATCTCTACCGTGGCCGCAGCCACCCATTCGGGCAGGCGCTTGACGTGCAGATCGTCGTAAGGACGCAAGGCGAGATCGGCGACCTGCACCCCTTTGAGGATCTGCGCGAGCTCCACGGAGACATGATCAACTTCGCGATAGCTGCCATCGATCACCTCATAACGGGTCAGTTCCGCACCCAGCGCATAGGCCTCCTCTCCCAGGCCGCCTCCGGCCCTGATCAGATCGCTGATCTTCATGCGCGCCTCCAGCGGGTAATCACCCGGCTGTCGCACCAGGCCGACGACACTGACCACCTGCGTGGGCTGCTGAAAGGTTGCCTGCGCCTGCAGATCCTCAATCAGTGGTTCGACGA
This sequence comes from Gammaproteobacteria bacterium, assembly GCA_030618475.1. Taxonomy (GTDB): domain Bacteria; phylum Pseudomonadota; class Gammaproteobacteria; order DSM-19610; family DSM-19610; genus Thiogranum. The sequence continues at coordinate 1,611 of JAUXDG010000103.1, forward strand.
TTTCAGTGCGGTCCTCGATAAAGCTGAACAGGATGAGTTCGTCACGTGATTCGAGCTCAACGTTGTATTCCGACGCGGGATCCTTGAGCGCTTTGCCCGGCTGCACGGAAAATATCTTGAGCCGGTGATCGGGCTTCAGCTCGCGCCTGACCAGGGCATAATCCAGATCCGGTCTCGGCAACAGATCATTCTCGATGGACGGAATGAGGTCGGTGACACGCATACCCGGGCGCCACTGGTAGCCGCCCGGCCGCTGCACATGCCCCGACAGCAGGACGATATCTTCCATCTTCTCGAGGATGGAAAAGACGCGCAGCACATCACCGCCCTGAACACGGGCCCGCAGACCCGCCTTTTGACTGATATCCACATCGATCAGCGTGCGCTCGCCACGTTTACTGATGCGTTCGATCTGGGAAGCCTGCGGATAGGCGGTCGGCAACAGGCCGCCGGCCAGCGACAACATCTGCTCCACCGAACTTTCCTTGCGCAATTCGTAGATGGCCGGGCGCCGCACCTCCCCGGCCATACCCACGGAGGAACCCGCGGGTGGAACAAAAATCACATCACCCGGTTGCAGGCGTACATCGCCGCTGGTATCACCACGTAACAGCAGGTCGTAGAGATCCATGCGCGCCACCAGCTTGCCGCGGCGTTTCAACTGGATATTGCGCAGTGACCCGATGGGCTTGACACCACCGCTGACAAACAGGGCATTGGTCATGGTGGACAGTGCGCTCACCGTGTAGGAACCCGGCTGATTGACGTCACCGAGAATGAATACCCGTATGGAACGCAAGCGGCCCATGGTGATATTGGCCTTCTCGCCGATCATCTGTTCTTCAATACGGGCCTTGAGCACCTGCTTCATTTCGTGGAAAGTGAGCCCGGCGACCGAGACCGGCCCTATCCCGGGAAATTGCAGAATACCCTCGCGTGTAATCACCAGGTCGTACTGGGCAGACTCCTTACCGAAGAGTTGAATCTGCACCGTGTCGCCGGGGCCGACGATGTAATCGGCATCCATGGGAATGTCGGTGGCCGGTGCAAAGGTTGTCGGCACGCCGGCGAACAGGTCGTAGCCGAAACGCTCGAGCGGCGTTTCCACCTCGTCGGCCTGTGCTTTCTCCACCCCGCCCCGATCCCGCTGTGTCTCTGCACGCCCCATCGGGTCAGCCCGGTCATCGGCAATGTCGCCCTTATGTCTGTCTCCGTTACGTCTGGCATCCGCAGCACTGCCGCCGCGTCTGTCTCCGTTACGCCTGACATCCGCAGCACTGCCGCTGCGTCTGTCATCCAGAATGCTGCCAGTACGTCTGTCTTCCCGGGACTCCAGAGGCATGACCAGCCGGGGCGCCTCAAGTGGCTGCTCATCCACCTTGTCTTGCTGTTGTTGATCGACAGCTTTCATAATTGCTGCACGCTGTTCCGGCGTCAGGCGCTGGAAGCGCCTGATTTCCTCCTGCGTCGGGGATTGCGCAAAAACCGATGCCGCCGCAATCAGAAAACAGGTGGCAACCAGGTAGTTAATACATTGTTTCATCGCCTCAGACCCGAATGCTGTTCGATTTCTACGATCCAAATCCACGCATTATCCTCGTCATTGCCCAAGCTGGCTGGACACGCCATAGTCGGTATTATCCAGCATCAGGGTACGCTCGAAACTAGTGTACAGGTCACCCGGCGAAACCACCATTTGACCCACGTCGCGGGTCCACGGCCTTATGGAAAAATTACTGCGCGCCTTGGTGTCTTTGGTGAGCATGGAGCCTAACGGAATCGAGGCAAATATACCCTTGTCAAAGTACGGATCACCGGGGCTGCCCGGCGGCGTGTCGTCATCGCCATCGGTCAGCGTATACCAGGCGCCAAAAGTAATCCCGGAACGAAACCGGCGTTTGAGTTCAAAGCGTACCCCCTTGTCTTTCGCCAGAAAACGCCCTGCACGCGCGGTGGCGGTCAGGCCCCAGCCCGGTAAGCGGTAATGCACGGCACCCAGGGCAGTAACGGTATCATAGTCCCTGAACTCGAAGGCGCCATCTGTGGCCCGCTGCCGCAGCCAGTCAAGCGAGAAATCGGTCGCCCAGTTACCCTGCTCGGGCAAGTACAGCACCTGCCCTCCGGTGCCGGCAAACATCATCTCGTAGATCCCGGCAGTCAACCGCGCATACACCCGCTCAGCCGGCTGCAGGTACTGGTTAACCAGCAGCTTCGACAGTTTGAAGCGGCCTCCACCCTGCAGGTACTGGGCGATATCAGAACGCACGTGCGGCAATGTGCTGTTGGACTCCTCCGACACGTTGCTCACGTTCTCATACAGCGATAGCCGCACGCTGCTTTCGAGAAAACGACCGGTTCCGATCTGGCGAGTGTAATTCGCCGTGGTGAATAAATCGAAACGGGCAGCACCGTTGGGATCATTAAAGAACACACCGACATTGAACGGTACCAGCTGGAACGTGCTCAGCTCTCGGGTTTCATGCCGGAAACTCAGCAGGTGCCCTTCGTCTGAGCGGTGTATACCGTCAACGAAGCCCGCATCGTCGTCCACCGGTAAGGCAATCTCTTCAGCCGACAGATCTGCGCTGCGCAAGGGATCGGCATAGCTGATATCGAGGTACCGATCCAGCTGGGCACGAGACAGCAGTCCATCAAAATAGCGCTGCAGCTTGTGGGTGTTGGTAAAGTGGTAGGTCAGTACCCGCATATCCTCGGCTGTATAGGTGATACGGATCGACTCCGTACCCTCGGGGCTGTGCGCCAGCAGGATACGAGCCGCCCGGCCAACAGCACGGCCGGTCAGCGAGATGCGCGTGTTGGTGAGACTGGCGCTCAGTGTATGCCCATCAAAACCAAGCCTGATATTCTTGTAGCTGCGGTCATTGAGAGTACGCGCCAGTCTGGCAGCGTAACCTGTGTCTGCCAGCCACTGGTCGATGGCAGCTTTCGGTACTTCCTTCGTGTAAGGATCAGGCTCGTCGAGCTTGGGCACAAACTCCTCTTTCATGAGCGGTATAGAGACATAGGTGTTCACACCCACATCATCGTCTTGCAGCGAGAGCTGGGCACCAAACCAGCCTTTCTTGTATTCAACACCATACGTCCAGCCACCTTGGCGGGAATCCGCACCCGATTCGGCAGCCCTGAAATCGCGTTTGTAGTCGTTGGCATCATATTCGACGACAAATGAAAGGTCCCTGATCCAGGGCGATCGATGGCGCATGCCGCCAAAAAAACCATTGATCCGGTCTATTCCATAACCCAGGCTGTAATCCGTATTACCCAGGCGCTTGGAAGCCACCCCGAAATAATCGACGGAAAACACGCCGGTACCGGTGAAGTCCAGCGTGCCCACCGCCACGTTCGGCCACCAGCGATCCTCTCTCAGCAACAAGGCCTTGGCATCAAAAGCCTTATCCTTGTGGTCACCGAAACCCTGACCTAATTCGCTGGATAAACCGCGGATAATGGTATAGCGACCGGACAATTCCAAGCGCGGCAACATGCTGATGCTGGCCCATACAGGCAGATAGGGACGAAAATAACTCGCACCAACACGGAACCTGCCGTCCTCTTCAATACGGGCATCAGGCATATTTATCAAGCCAGTCTGACCCGTGGTATTGGGCTCCGCGGCGGCAAGCTTGTGAAGTCCCGAGCCCAGCATGAACACTGTGATCAACAGGTAAACAGATTGGCGGAAAACCATTTAGATGCGGGTACGAGAATATAACTTGTACCGAATGGGACGTGAGCACACTGTTGAGGAAACTCTGATCTATTAACGAACCATCGCAGGGTGCGATCGGCACACCCTACAGACATTGGAATACCTGAATGTCAGGAACTTGCGAATTAACCAGAAAACAGTCAGGCGTGCTTCACCAGCTGCTCTATCTCGCTGCCACCCTTGCCAAAGCGCTCCCGCAGATACTCACGGAATTCCTCATTCAGCTCATCGTGTTGAAGTGCATATTCGACGGTCGCCTTCAGATAACCCAGCTTGCTGCCACAATCGTAGCGTTCGCCCTTGAATTCGTAGGCCAACACCTGCTCCTCCTTCAAGAGTGCAGCGATGGCATCGGTTAACTGGATTTCACCACCGGCGCCTCGCGGGGTCGACTCCAGTAAATCAAAGATTCTCGGGGTAAGGATATAACGACCAACCACGGCCAGATTAGACGGTGCTTTATCCGGACTTGGTTTCTCAACAATACTGGTGACTCGGCTGAGCCCATCCGTGATGACATCTGCTTCAACTATGCCGTATTTTTCCGTGTCTTCCGGAGGAACCCTCTCGACACCCAGCACACTGCAACGATTATATTCAAAGGTCGCTGCCATTTGTGCCAAACAGGGCGTATCACCGCCATCGATCAGATCATCCGCGAGTATCACCGCAAACGGTTCGTTGCCGACAATCTGCTTTGCACACAACACAGCATGGCCCAATCCCAGCGCCTCCGCCTGCCTTACGTAGACACAGGAAACCCCTTTAGGCACAACATTTCGAACCAGATCCAGCAGACCTGTTTTCCCTTTGCGCTCCAGCTCTGTTTCCATTTCATAATTTTTGTCGAAATGGTCTTCGATGGCCCGCTTACTGGAACTCGTTACAAATATCAGTTCGTTAACCCCGGCTGCTATCGCCTCTTCAGCGGCATACTGAATCAGCGGTTTATCCACGATGGGCAACATTTCTTTAGGGGTAGCTTTGGTTACCGGCAGGAAGCGGGTCCCCAGACCTGCGACAGGAAACACCGCTTTTTTTATCCGGATTTTGTTGTCACTCATCATTTCACCTTCTTAAGTGTAATACCGTCGCTCCAACTTCTGATGCAGCTTCATCTTGATTCGCAATTGTTATCGTCTTATGACTTGCCTTGGCACGATAACCACTCCACTCCGGAACCAGCTTTTTCATCAAACTGCGTACCTGTTTCTCATCGTATTCTGCACAGGCCAGCTTTATCTCGTCCATCACTTCGTTGAGACGCTCCCACTCGAACTCCCGGTAACGCGCCAGCAGAATTTTCTCATGGGTCGTACTCTGCAGTGCTTCCTTCTCGTGGAACAGTTCCTCGTAGAGTTTCTCCCCGGGACGCAGACCGGTATAAATGATGTCGATGTCTTCGCCCGGAACTTTACCCGAAAGGCGAATCATTTCCTCTGCCAGATAGGATATCTTGATGGGTTCCCCCATATCCAACACAAAGATCTCGCCGCCCCTACCCATGACACTAGCTTGAAGTATTAGTTGAGATGCTTCCTGTACCGTCATGAAATATCTTGTTATTTCACGATGGGTGACGGTGATGGGGCCACCCGATTCAATCTGCTGACGGAACAGGGGGACGACACTCCCCGCAGAGCCCAGGACGTTACCGAAGCGGACGGTCACAAATCGTGTCGCCGATCTCTGATTCAGATTTTGACAGAAAATCTCTGCAGCTCGTTTGCTGGTACCCATCACATTGGCTGGATTGACGGCTTTGTCCGTGGAAATCATCACGAAGGCCTCGCAACCAAACCGGTCCGCGAATTCAGCCATAGTCCGGGTACCCAGTATATTATTCCTGGCTGCCTCCCTGATCTGGTCCTCCAGCATCGGCACATGTTTGTAGGCTGCCGCGTGGAAGACAACTTCAGGCTTGGAATGCCTGAAGATTTTCTCTATCGCCACATGGTCAACGACATCGTTCAACCACCGGGTAATTGCAATCTTGGGGAAGCTCTTGAGCAGTTCATTCTCTATCGAATACAGATTGAATTCGCTGCTATCCAGCAGAATCAGATGAGATGGTTTCAACCTTGCAATTTGCCGGCATAATTCAGAACCAATTGAACCACCCGCCCCTGTCACCAGGACCCTCTTGCCTTTTAACTCCTGATCGATGGCGTTCCAGTCAAGTGAAATGGGCTCCCTTCCCAGCAAATCGTCAATTAATACTTCTCGAAGCTCGCTGATATTGACTTGCCCGGACATCAGGTGCTCAAGAGGCGGCACCGTACGGAACGGGACGCCGGTTTTTTCACACAAACCAACCACACGCCTCATATTTGCAGAATCTGAAGACGGGATTGCAAGCACTATCAGGTTTATATCCAGTCGGTCTGCGAAGTCAATGATCTCTTCACAGGCACCAAGAACCCGCACACCATGAATCTCCCTGCCTTGCCTCGCCTTATTGTCATCGACAAAACCTACCGGCTGGTACAGTTCGTCCCTGGCACGCAACAGATCTCTGACCAGCATTTCACCGGCTCGCCCGGCACCAACAATCAGAACCCGTTTCGCATTATCTGCATATATACCACGGTCTTTAGACCAGCGAACAATAAAACGTGAGCCTCCAAGCAAAGATACCAATAACAAGCCATATAATGGGAATACAGACCGTGGCACACCATCCATACGCGTGGTGATAAAAAGTATCGTTGCTGAGAACGCTATTCCTACCATTACAGCTTTGGCAATTCGTATCAGGTCCGGCAGCGAAGCAAAACGCCATACCCCCCTGTAAAGTCCGAAATAGCGGAATACCACACCCTGAAAAACGAGCACAATGAGCATATTCCCCAAGGCACTGTCCAGGTAGTTTCCGGGAATCACCCCCAGATTAAAACGCAACCAGTATGCTCCGATCCACGCCACCGGAATCATGCATAAATCGTGCAGGATTGCCAGCCTGCGGTTGCTGATTGAGAAAGTAGCCACTCGCTGAATCACCCGTTACGCATCGTACTGGACTCCATATCGCGGACCCGCAAACCAAGTCCCAGATATACGAAACACCATACTATAATCAAAATCCACTGCCCTTGCGGAGATAAACCGATAGCCATGTTACCCGACAGACCCGCCGCGATCATCAAGGCATATTCCAATATTACTGTCTTTCTATGCCCCCAGCCGAACCGCACAAGCCGCTGGTAGTAATGGGATCGGTGAGCCTCCCACACCCTGTGCCCTGCCACCAGGCGATTCACTAAAGTCACTGTTGCATCGACAATAAACGGGGAGAATACCAAAATCCCGACCCAGATTGGGAATATTTTCTCAGCAACCGCCATCCAGATTTCCAGAC
>JAUXDG010000213.1 GCA_030618475.1 Gammaproteobacteria bacterium
CGGCAACCAGCAGTTCACCGGTAACCCGGTCCATGGTGTAGCCGAAGCCATTGCGGTCGAAGTGCACCAGGGTCTTGCGTGTTTTTCCGCCGATTTCCTGGTCAGCCAGGATCATTTCGTTGATGCCATCATAGTCCCATTCATCGTGCGGGGTCATCTGATAGAACCACTTTGCCATGCCGGTGTCGGCGTCGCGGGCCATAATCGTCATGGACCACTTGTTGTCACCGGGTCGCACCGTCGGATTCCAGGTGCTGGGATTGCCGCTACCGTAATACACCAGGTTCAGCTCAGGATCGTAGGTATACCAACCCCAGGTCGTACCGCCACCGATCTTCCACTGGTCACCCTTCCAGGATTTCAGGCTGGAATCCTTGCCAATGGGTTTAAGCATGGCGGTGGTCTTATCGGGGTCAACCAGCATCTCATCATCGGGACCCACGCTGTAGGCTTTCCACGCCAGACTGCCGTCCTTGATGTTGTAGGCAGCGAGAAATCCACGTACACCAAATTCACCGCCACTGATCCCGGTCAGGACCTTATCCTTGACCACGATAGGTGCGTTGGTATTGGTTGAGCCCTTCTTCGGATCGCCGTTCTTTACTTTCCAGATAAGCTTGCCGGACTTTGCATCCAGCGCTACGAGGTTGGTGTCAGCCTGCTGAAGGAAGATCATGCCATCAGCGTAGGCCAGACCCCGGTACACAGTGTCACAGCACATGACCGGAATGGTGTCCGGATTCTGCTGCGGTTCATAGACCCAGTTAATGGTTTGATCCGCAAGGGCGATCGAGAAAACCTTGTTCGGGAAGGGGGTATGAACATACATGGTATCCCCGATAACCAGGGGGCCGCCTTCGTGGCCACGCAGTACACCGGTAGAAAATGTCCATGCAACTTGAAGATCCTTGGCATTTTTACTGTTGATCTGATCCAGTTCACTGTATCGCGTTCCTGCGTAATCACCTCCCCAAATGGCCCAGTTGCTCGGGTCCTTTGTGAGCTTCATGACACCGTCGTTCGCGATGCTGAGGCACGACCACGACAGTACAGCGGCCGCGACCATTGGTGCTAACAATTGTCTTCTCATTTCCATGCCCTCCTGACACTAGCTTGTTTGGTGGTGTAGTCTGACGAGTGTGTTGTTCTTACGATTAAGGTTCTGAAGATATTGAACAATATGCCATCTGTGACCTTAGTATAGACAGCAACTCTCATGCCATTGTTCCATTCCCGGCTTGCAGGGAAATTGTGACTAAAAAGCATGTGCTTACGGTACTTGCCTCAATCCGCTGAGAACGACTGTAAGCACAATTTGTCACGCTTGTATAATGATCTGTTTCATATTTGCAAAAAATCCCTTGAAACGATCAGCATGAATGCACGTAGCTAAGTATAGACTAATCTAACTAGTGACACGGCTTAGCGGGCGAGATCGGTTTTGCCTGCAAAGCCTGTTTTTGGTTCTCTGCAGGAGGATGCTGATGAACGGTGGCATTGACTTTTTTAACCGGCAAATTCGATCGATTTTAGTGGTGGCATTTTGCTTGGTAACATCCGGATTGATAGCGTATGCGGATGAGCAACCCGCCTCGCGGGACCAGGTGGTCGCCATGCTCGAAGGTGGCGAGACGGATTTTTCCAACCTGGACCTGCGCGGACAGGATCTCACAAACCTCGATTTCAGTGGCACCAATCTGTTCGGTGTCGATATGAGGAAAGCCGATCTTTCTGGCGCAAAATTGCGCGGATGTAACCTGGATATGGCCCTCTTGCGGGGTGCAAATCTCACCCGGGCTGACTTGAGGGATACCAGTTTGTTCGCCACAGTGCTGGCCGAGGCAACGCTCAAGAACAGCGACCTGCGTGGTGCGCGCGTGATGGGCAATCTGCAGGGTGCGGATCTCGAAGGTGCGAACCTCGCCGGAGTCCGCGGCTCTGCGGACATGCGCAACCAGCCGATGGGCCTTGTGCGTGCAGAGCTTGCCCAGGCGGTTCTGCGCGGCGCCAATCTGAGGGGGCGCAGTTCGCACGGGCCAATCTGAGCTTTACCGATCTGACCGGCGCAAATCTTACCGGAGCCGATCTGACTCTTGCCGATCTCAGTGGCGCCGATCTGACCGGTGCCACCCTGACTGACGCGATACTAACCGAGGCTGATGTGGAGAATGCCGTTTTTCGTGGTGTCAAAGGCTTATCCAGCGTTCAGGGATTTGACTCGGTTCGAGGCAAATCTCTTGCCGAGTTCGATTAAGTCTATGTAGCTCATAATTGGCCGCTGCTGCCGAGTGGAGTGCAAGAGGTGATTTTTCGCGTATTCGTCCTGCTGCTGCTGTTGATTGTCTGGCCAGAACCAGGTGTGCCGGCGGACAACTGTAAGCATCGCGCCGAGGTGGTAGAGATTGCCGCGGGCATATATGTGCGGCCGGGAAAACATGCCGTGGTGTTTGACAGTGAAGCCGTCGCTAATATTGGTTTCATTGTCGGCAATCGATGTGTCGCCGTGATCGACACCGGAGGCAGCTACTCTGAGGGTCAGGCACTTCGTTGCACCATCAGAAGTGTCACCACACGACCGGTGTGTTTCGTGATCAATACCCATGCTCACCCGGACCACATATTGGGTAATCCAGCCTTCCGGGAGCCCGGCGTATTTTATATCGGACATACAAACCTCGCCCGTGCATTGGCGTTGCGGGGTACTGTTTACCTGCAACGGGCAGCGCAACAGGCAGGCCGTCCACTCGGTCCCGAACACATCATACTTCCCGACCTGTCCGTCGACGGGCAGCTGAGACTGGATCTTGGAGAACGTGTTCTGCAACTTGTCGCTCATTCCACAGCCCATTCCGACAACGATCTGAGTGTATACGATGAAAAGACGGCTACCCTGTGGTTATCCGATCTGTTGTTTATGGAACATATACCGGTGGTCGACGGCAATCTAAAAGGTTGGCTGACGCTGCTTGAGACCTTGAAGGACAAACCGGCCCGGCGTGTCGTTCCCGGACATGGGCCAGTGCAGGCCGCCTGGCCTGATGCTGCCAGCGATACGCAGCGCTATCTTTCCACCCTGCGGGACGAGACCCGGGAGCGGATTGCCAGGGGTGACGATCTTCGGCAGGCTCAGGAATCCGTCGCTTATGGAGAACGAACGCGCTGGCAGTTATTTGACAGCTACCATAAACGCAATATCATTGCTGCCTATACCGAGCTTGAGTGGGAAGATTAGTGTCAGTCAAGAGGAGCCAGTGAACATCATTATGCGTTATTGCCTGGTCGATAATACCTGGAGCTGGTCACGCGTCTGTCTGCTGGTGGCGATTCTGGCTGTGTCCGCAACTACTGCAGGTGCGGACAGCGACGAAGACAGCGTGTGGCTTGGCGGACTGCGCGCCGCCTACTTTGGTGAGCGTCCGATCGTGCAGTCAGATGATGTCATTGAACTCGAAGCACCCGAACGGGCCGAGAATTCTGCTGTAGTACCGATTCGCATCAAAGCCAGGATCCCGCAGACCGATGAGCGCTATATCAAGACCATCACGTTAATCATCGACATGAATCCGGGGCAGCTGGCGGGCCGGTTTCACTTTACGCCAAAAAATGGCCGTGCTGATCTGGGGCTGCGGATACGTGTCAATGCATACGGTCCCGTGCGCGCCATTGCGGAGACCAATGACGGGAAGTTGTTCATGAGCAGACGCTTCGTGAAGGCGAGCGGCGGTTGTTCTGCGGCGGTTGGTACTGATATAGAGGCGGCAAAACGCCGGCTGGGAAAGATGAAGTTCAAGACTGATAAACCGGTGCTGCCAGGGGAGCCGCTAGCCGTTCAGTTGCGGGTGAGTCATCCGAATCTTACCGGTCTGCAAATGGATCAGGTCACACGCCTTTATACCACCGCTCACTACCTGGAAAAGGTGACGGTAAGCTTCGAGGGTCAGGCGGTGTTTTCTGCCGAAACGGGTTTCTCGCTGAGCGAAAATCCCAGCTTCCGCTTTTACTTCGTGCCGGATGGTGCCGGCGAACTACATGCGGAGGTGATCGATACAGAAGGTTTACGATTTACCGGTCAGTATTCAGTGACACCCGGCGAGTAGCGTACCGGTGGCATGCCGGATTCATTGTTTCATCGGGAAGCATCTGCGCTCAGCGTCCTTGCGTGTTTCGGCGAGCGACGTGATGATGCCGCCTGTACGCTCGCGATCGCGGAACAGGCCGCCACGTTCGCCCGGTGTTCTGCGCAAATTGGTATAGGTAACCGCTGCCGTGTATTCATCGTATGACATGTGGGAGGCAATCGTATCGAGAGTACAGGCGCAGGCGTAGAGTGTGTTGTAATTCTGACCGCCATGTTCAGACATGCATTTCAACACATATTCCACACGCTCCCGGGTGGGGAAGTCGTTGGCCTGCACACCGGCACTGGTTATCAGGCAGGCAATTATTGAAAAGCTCAAACTGAATTTCATGATCCATCCTCTTTTAGTGAGTATCATTAGCAGTCAGGGTCGTCAATTCATCCCTGCGCACACGGGAATAGTATAGGCAATACGCCGCCGGATCTCCGCCAGGCTTGAATTATGGCGCTTATTCAACTGCGCTGGAGACGATCGCCTCGAGTATACGGTTGATTCTCTGACTCAGTGCTCGCACTGCCGGATCATTTTCCGGCAGCAAACGAGCCTCGACGGTCACGTTTCCAGCCTGTTCGTATATTGCAATCCGGCACGGCATGTGCAGAAGGTACTGCGGAGCTACCTCCAGGAGTTGCCGCGCATACTCCAGGTTACAAAAATGCAGGACGGTACCGGGAGGCAGGTCGATATTGTCTCGTCTGGCAATGGCTTCACCGATTGTGTCACGCCCGGTTAAACGAAAATTATGCTCGCCAATGGCGAATTCCAGATCGGCAAGCACATCATCGAATGATTTTGACGAATGCGCGGTGTGCCGGGGCGCCGGGTCCTGACCGGGGCGCGAAGCACAGGCGGCCACGGTCATTAGTATG
>JAUXDG010000232.1 GCA_030618475.1 Gammaproteobacteria bacterium
CACCACCATCGCCATCAGCGCCGAGGCGGGCTCCGCCTGGACCATTCTCTATCCCCGCTATGCTGTCGCCATCCCCGAACCGCATATCACCAGACCCGTCGCCATCGCCATGGCGCAGGGTGATCAGCAGTTCCTCGATTTCATCGATGCCTGGCTTGGTCTGAAAAAAACCGAGGGTACCCTTGACCAGCTGTACGATAAATGGATCCTGGGCAAAGTTGGCAAGCAGAAGGAACCGCGCTGGTCAGTGATTCGAAACCTGCTGCACTGGGTTGACTGAGAACCCGGCGAGGCCGAGCCTCAGACCTGCGGGGTGTGCCTGGCACATGGATATTTGGAGTCACCCTGGGCAACAGGTTACACCTGTAGGGCTGTGCGTCTTGGCGAGAGTAAATATTGAATTTTGATTCATTTGTAAAGATTGCCTTCACTCAAGGCTTCTAGTGTTGCAGGCGTGGCATCTGGATTTCATGTGTCAGCGCTCGCCGGCAGTCTCCCAATGCGGTTGTTCTGAATGATGTCGATGGCTTCGCTGGCCGAATCGGCCGGGTGTATGAAATCGGCATCTTGCCGACTGATCACGCCTTCGGCGAGCATTGTCTGGCGCACGAAATCACCCAGGTGCCCCCAGAATTCCCTGCCACCCATAGAGACAACGGGAAAGCGGTCAAGTTTGTTGGTCTGGACCAGGGTAATCACTTCAAAGGCCTCGTCGAGCGTACCAAAACCGCCCGGCATGACGACGAACGCCGAAGAATATTTCACCAGCATCACCTTGCGGATGAAAAAGTGTTCGAACTCGATAAATTTATCGAGGTAGGGATTGGGCTTTTGCTCGAACGGCAGCTCGATATTGCAAGCGAGACTCAGGCCGCCTGCTTCCCTTGCGCCGCGATTGGCAGCCTCCATGATACCGGGCCCACCGCCTGTCATGACCGCATAACCGGCACCGGCGAGTGCCTGGCCCAGTTCACGGGCCAGTTGATAGTATCGGTGGTCTTCCTTAAAACGCGCCGACCCAAACACCGTCACGCAGGGTTGATCGAAATCAAAGCTCTCGAAGCCACGCAGAAATTCCAGAAAGTAGGATACCGCGCTCTCCAGATCCGCCTCCCGGTTACGGCGCCCTTTCAGGAACGCTTTTTCGGCACCCTCGACCTTACCCAGTAGCGAGTATTTGGCTTTGAGATCAGCTTCATTGTTTTCCATGCACCTTCCCCTTTCAGTTCTTCCCCTGATCCGGTCGCCGGGCCACGATACGATACTGGATCTTCACTTCATCCTTAAGCGCCAGTGCTCCGGCGAGTACGCTGAATGGCGTGATACCGAAATCGCTCTGCAAAATCTGAAAGCTGCCGGAAGCGCTTATCTGCTCCGGCGTCTTTTCAACTTTGACCGGACTGCGGAACTGCTGCTTTACGCCATGGATGGTCATAGTCACATTGAGTTCGAGTTCGGCAAGCGTGCCACCGACCACCTGCGCGTGAACCTTCACGCTGCCGAAGCGCTCGGCATCCAGCACCTTTGGGCTGAGCATGCCACGCCGAGTTGACGCTATGTCTTTCTCCAAAGGCTGACTGCCGGACTCCAGGCCGGCCTGCTGACGCACCTCGGGATCATCAACAACCAGTGATGTCACCGGTATACTCAGATCGAGCTCGGACTCGCCTATGTTGTCCGCCAGCAGAATCCTGCCACTGATAGCCTTGGTCGAGATCACATGGTCGTGCCCCAGTCGAGACAGATTGCCTTTACGGTAGACAAAGATCCTGATATCCGATGCCGCCGCATCGATGCTGTACGACTGCCTGGCAGCAGGCTTGTCTGCCGGTACGGAAGCCGCTACCGGGGCAGGCACGGGCGTTGGCTCAGGCGTTGTTACAACAGCCTCTTCCGGCCTGGCCGGTTTCTTATCGGCCTGTTGCGCACAAGCGGCTAACGCCAGCAATACAGTCATGATTATCGATAACCCCATCCCGTTTCGAAAAAGGTTGTCATTCATTGTGTTTCTCACCCGTCTTGCTCACGCATCAGTGTGCTCATTGCATCCCAGGCAGAACAGCGATGGCAAAATAATCCAGCGCAAACACGACGCCCAGCAATACCAGAAAATAGACCAGCAGCATACTGTATCCCCGCTGCCAGAGCTTCTGATCCCGGAAGAAACCACTGCCCGACAGCGTATAGGGACGCACTTCCTCTGGCGGACGGCATGGCGTCACCAGGCTGACCACAAAGCTGGCCAGCACGGTAACCAGCAGCCCGAACAGATTCCACCACATCCAGAAAATTCCCGGGAACCAGATCCACAGCACCAGATTGAAACCAATGCCACTCAATACACCGGCGAAAATACCCGCACTCGTGACCCGATGCGACAAAACACCCACCAGAAAGGCCGCCAGAATCGGGCCGTAGAACGCCGAGCCGATCATATTGATACTCTCGACCACGGTGTCGGAGATATTGCCAACCAGAAACGCAAAGCCGATGATGATCCCACCCCAGATAACGGTAGTCACCCTGCCCAGTATCAGGCTCTGCCGTTCAGACAGCTTGCGGTGCCGCTCCACGAAATCCCGCATGGTCACCGCCGACAGTGAGTTGAGTGCCGAGTCCAGGCTGGACATGGCACCGGCGAGCAACGCTGCAACCAGAATACCGCGGATGCCGATCGGCAACTCCTGAAGAATAAACACCGGCACCAGGAAGTCCATGAACTCGACCGGAACCTGCGCCTGAAGTTCGCTCGATGCACTGTAGGCCGCGCCCAGCGCCAGTCCCATGAACAGATACATCAGTGTCAAGGGAAAGCGCACGAAGCCATTGAAATAGAGCGACTTGCGCGTATCGGCTTCCGAGCTGGTAGACAGTTCACGCTGCACCTGGCTCTGATCGGTACCGTAATAAGACATGTACAGAAACAGCCCGCCGACCAGGAAACCCCAGAACGGCGTCTGCGCCCCATCACCCAGACCGGTGGCGGGTTCGATAGTACGCCAGCGCTCCGCCGGCAACGCCGTCAGCAGTCCGTCAAAGCCGCCGAACATGCTGATAGCAAAGCTGATACACAGGAAGATACCCAGGAACAGGATGATGCTCTGAATGACATCGGAATACACCACTGCTTTCATGCCACCGATGGTGTCGTAAACCACCGTCACAATGGCCATCAGCAGAATGGTTCCCGACAACGGAATATTGAATATCACGGTCAGAACAATAGCGCTGGCATACAGGCCGACGCCGGTCGCCAGGCCCCGGCTCAACAGGAACACCGCGCTGATCAGGGTGCGTACCGGGCTGCCGAAACGAAGTTCCAGATAACGGTATACGCTGATCAGTTCGAGCCTGCGGAAAAACGGCAACAGAAGCATGGAGACCGCAATCATGGCGAGCGGCACGGCCAGTTCGTACTGCAGCCAGGTCAGCCCCCCACCCGGCTTGAGCGCGACAAAGGCGGGGATCGACATGAAGCTGACCGCCGACGTCTGGGTGGCCATGGTCGAGATCGCGACACCCCACCAGGGCAGATTGCGCCCGCCCAGATAGTAGTCCTCCTGATTGGTCTGGCCGCGACCGAGAAACACGCTCAGCCCGATCATAAAGATCATGTAGATGATGACAATGGTCCAGTCGAGGGCGGCCATAATGTGTGATTTTCTCTTTAAAGCTGAGCCAACTGCGAAAGATGATCGATCACCAGGTCCGGTTTCAGCCCCTGGCAGCGTTCATCGTCTTCGCGTAACTTCAGTGAACGCCTGTCTCCCGCGAACAATGCCGTTTTACAGCCGAGTTGAGTGGCAGGCCAGATGTCTTTGAGCATATCGTTTCCCACATACAGGGTTTGCTGCGGCCTTATGCCATGGCCCGTTGTCAGTTCATTCAACACCTGTTGAAACAGCGTGATTGAAGGCTTCCCCTGCAGGGCCTCATAGGACCAGACACACAAGCGCGGATTAAAGCCGAGCTCTTCAGGTGTGGCGTCAAGCAATGCCTGAAACATCAACGGCGTATAAAACTGTGCATTGGAGATGATCCCCAGCTGCCTGCCAGCGGCGCTCAGTGTTGCCAGTATGTCGGGCATGCCCGGCATCGGCCACACCGGGTTGGTCCGGCATTCGTATTCAACCGCCAGCCGGCGGACCTGCGCATCGCTGAATGCCGGGTTCAAATCCTGTTTGAACAGTTTCGTGAGCACCTGCCGCCAGACGGCGATAATATCGACTTCGGGGAATTCGATACCCTGGCTGCGGCGCACCGCCTGTGCCTCGTATATCGAGTCGACAAGAATCTGCGTCGCAC
>JAUXDG010000183.1 GCA_030618475.1 Gammaproteobacteria bacterium
ACTGGAGCAGCTATTACAAGTGGTTGCAGAAAGGAAAATGGTCCTGGCTGTCACTGGCGCGACAATTTGTCCGTCTTGTGCTGGCGAGTATCGAATGCGATGTTGTGCATTTGGTGATTGATGACACGCTGACGCTGCAGGCTTCAAAGAAAGCACCCGGCAGCCGGATTCACCACCAGCACGATAACAAGCCCAATCTGGCTTCGTTTGTGCGAGGACAATGCTGGGTCAGCCTGGCGATGATCGCCAGGCGCACAGATAAAGCGCCGGTGGCGCTGCCGGTACTTTCGCGCCTGATACCCAGCGCCGGCAATACGGGCAAGCTGATTGCCGCGAACACCTTGATACGCAGCGTTTATCACCTGTTTCAAGGGATGAAGGTTCGCATACTGGTCGATAGCTGGTATATGCGGCGCTGTTTTATTGAGTCGATGCAGCAACGGGGATTTGATGTCATCGGACAGGTCAGGATCGATACCCGCCTGTACGACGAGCCGCCGCCAAGAAAGAAGGGCCAACGAGGACGCCCCCGGAAGTATGGGGATAAATATACACCCAGGCGCATCGCCCATTTGAAGCGAACCGTGGCGACGCTGAAGCTTTACGGCAAAGAACAGGTGGTACGGTATCGCTCAAAATTACTCAAAGCGCGGTTCCTGGATGGGCGGTTGGTACGGGTTGTATGGTGTGAGTTCAAAAGCGACAGTGGGCATTGGAAATCAACCTGCCTGCTATTGAGTACGGACACTACACTCACACCGGAGCAGGTCATTGAAAGTTACGGCCTGCGTTGGTCCATTGAATCGATGTTCAACCAACTGAAGCTGGCCTGGGGAATGAAGGAAGTCTGGCAACAAACACGCCAGACCTTACATCGCTGGGTGCATATCACCATGGTGGGCTACGGTCTGGTCCAGATGTTGAGTTGTTTGGAGAGCCTAACGGTGGAGGATTTGTGTTGTCACTCGCCCTGGCGGCAGGGAACGCCTAAAACGGCCGGGCAAATCCGGAAAGGGCTTGTCCGCATTTTAAGGCATGTTAGTGTTCGGCAGTGGTGGAACGGTAAATGCAAAAAATTCGAGCCCCCAGATGGTAGAAAAAACGGAAGATTCGAGTATGAACCGCGTAAAGCTGCATAATACAAGGGTTAACAACGAAGAGATCAAACTGGCAGAGTATGAACAACGCCTGACAGAAACCCCGCAGGTCGAACGCAACTACCGCGTACTGCAAAGCGACCTCGACTATACCGTTGCTGAATACCAGGACATTCACACCAAACAGGTGGCCGCCCAGATTGCCCAGGAACTGGAAAAATACAGCAAGGGTGAACGTTTCGAGATCATCGAGCCGCCCATTTTGCCGGAAGAACCTGTCAGCCCCAACCGCCCCGCCATCCTGTTCCTCAGTTTCGTGCTGGCACTGGGTTGCGGCATCGGTTACGCAGCGGTCGCCGAAAGTCTGGATGACTCGGTGCGTGGCGGCAAGTCATTATTCGTAACAGTCGGCGCAGCACCCTTGGCCGTGATTCCCTACCTGGAAACGGACAGCGAGGCCGGCAGCCGCAAGCGGCGCATGGCAACCAAAGCCACGGCTGCGGCGGCCGCTATTATCCTGGCGATTACCATGCTGCACTACTTCTGGACCCCGCTGGATGTGCTCTGGTACAAGGCCTTGCGAAAAGCGGATGTGGTCATTAATACCTGAGGCCTGAACGAGAAAATAGGTACAGAACAATGGAACGTATAAAACAGGCCCTGGAACGCGCGCGCGCGGAACGGGCAGGACAGCCGGCCCCCGTTGCAGTAGACACAGAGCCTGCACCGGCAGCCACACAAATCCCTGTCGAACAGGTTACTTATTCACAGACCCGCCATGCTGAGGTATCTACACCGGAATTGCGCGCTAAACGTGTGGTCACGGGCTTTGATCCCTGCGAGTTCACTGATGCTTACAAGATGCTGCGTACCCAGGTATTGCAGCGCCTGAATGAAAACAACTGGAATGTGCTCGCCGTCACCAGCCCCGGTACCGGCGAGGGGAAAACCCTGACCGCCCTTAACCTGGCTGTCAGTCTGGCCATGGAAGTCAAACACACGGTGTTGCTGGTGGACGCCAATCTGCGCCACCCCAGCCTGCATGAGCAGCTGGGCTTACCCGGCAGCCCTGGCTTGAGTGACTATCTGAGCAAGGATACACCGCTCTCCGAGCTCTTTGTCCACCCCAGGGGCATTGACCACCTGACCATACTGCCGGGCGGTCACGCCATGCTGAACTCTGCGGAAATGCTCAACTCGCCGAAAATGAGCCGGCTGGTGGATGAATTGAAAACCCGCTACGCCAGCCGCATTGTCATTTTTGACCTGCCGCCGGTACTCAATGCCGCCGACGCCATGGCGTTCACACCCTACGTTGACGCCACCCTGCTGGTGGTCGAGGAAGGCAAAACCCAGCGCAAGGAAGTTGAACACGCTGTGGAACTGTTATCCGGCACCAACGTACTGGGAACGGTATTGAACAAGGCCGGCAGCCACTAAGTAAACAGCAGGGCGGCATCAATGTACGAAAGCTTCTATGGATTCCGCGAGAAACCCTTCTCACTGCTTCCTGACTGCGGTTTCCTGTACCTGAGCGGTAAACACCGCATGGCACTCACCCTGCTGGAATATGGCCTGATGAACCAGGCCGGCTTCACCGTTATCAGCGGCGATATCGGTACCGGCAAAACCACACTGATCCGCCAGTTGCTGAACAACATGGATCCCGCCATTAAAGTCGGGCTGATTTCCAATACCCACCAGGCCTTTGGTGACCTCATGAAGTGGATCGCCCTGGCCTTCGACCTGCCCCACCAGGGCAAGAACAAGGTCGAGCTGTACCAGGATTTCATGGATTTCATCATTCAGGAATACGCCCGGGGCCGGCGCACCCTGCTGATTATCGATGAAGCCCAGAACATGTCCGCTGAAACGCTGGAAGAATTACGCATGCTGTCCAACGTTAACGCCGACAAGGACCAGGTATTACAGATCATATTGATCGGTCAGCGTGAACTGCGGGAAACCCTGCGGCGTCCGGACCTGGTGCAGTTTGCCCAGCGTATCGGCGTGGATTACCACCTCGAACCGTTAAGCGAGCAGGAAACCAGCGACTATATCCGCCACCGCTGCAAGACCGCCGGTGGCAAAGCGGAGCTGTTTTCCGACCAGGCCTGCCAGCAGGTGTACCGCTTTACCGGCGGTGTCCCCAGACTGATCAACCTGCTGTGTGATACCTCACTGGTGTATGGCTATGCGGAACAGCGAGAGAAAGTGGATGCCGCGCTGATTAAGGATGTTGCCCAGGACAAGCAAAAGGGCGGCTTGTTCCAGAGCCAGGCCAACCTGAAAGATACAACCGAACCCCCCGTAGGAGCGCCGTCCTCCGGCGCGATGGCAGGCGCCAAGGGAAGCGTCCCAGAATTCTCCCGTGACCAGGGCAAGCTGCGTATCGCCATCGCCTCGGAATCCGAACTGCTCCGCAGGTACCTGTCGCGCCTGCTGATCGGATTTAATATCGATGTCGTTACCACAGTACCGCTTTCCGCCGGTGATCTGCACAGCCTGTCTGCGGACAGTATCGATGTCCTGCTGGTCGAACTTGACGATCAGCTGGATCGCCTGGACGCAGCACTCTACGAGAGCCTGGAAGAGTGGAAGTATCCGATACTGTTCAATGAAAGCCTGGCCACCAAAGCCAGCCTGTCGCAACCGGACCGTCTCGACTACGGACGCGAACTGAGCCGCAAACTCCATTCACTGGTGTCGCACGCCCCGCAGTCTGTCGCCTGAGCCCAGATGCTGCTGCGCCGCCTGTCACTGCTGCTGGCACTTGCCTGGATGGCGCTGCTTTTTTACCTCTCCCACCAGCCGAGCCTCGAAACCCCGATGCTGTTTTCCGGTCAGGACAAGGTTCTTCATGCCGCTGTTTATGCGCTGTTGGGACTCCTGCTGCTGGCCGCACAGCCACGACAAGCGCAGGGTTACAGCTGGCAGCAGATCGGCATCAGCGTGCTGATCGCCAGCCTGTACGGTCTCAGTGACGAGATACACCAGTATTTTATACCCGGCAGAAGCAACGAAATTCTGGACTGGGTGGCAGACACCGTGGGTGCTTTGATCGCCGCATCCCTGCTGGCATGGCTGAGCAGAAAATGGAACTCCGCAGGGCGGCGCGCCTACAGGTAGGCCGACCAGTCCCGGCTGTCGTCGCCGAAGACAAAAAAGAACGGATTCAACAGGGAATCCTTGCTGTTGTAACGCAGCGGTTTCATTTCCAGGTCCGTCAAAGACCCGCCGGCCTGCTCCACCACACAATGTGCAGCGGCAGTATCCCATTCCGAGGTCAGCCCCAGGCGCGGGTAGATATCAGCCGCCCCTTCCGCCACCAGGCAGATTTTGAGCGAACTGCCCATACTGACAATTTCATGATCACCCAGTTTTGCCAGGAAAGCTTTCAGGGAATCGCCCTGGTGTGAACGGCTGCCGACAACCGCAAGCGGTCCGTCGGACAACTTGCGAACCGTGATGGCCTTCTCCCCTTCGCCGGGCATGGCCTTGATGGCACCCTTGCCTTCACAAGCCGCATAGCTCACGCCGGTCACCGGCACATGAACGACACCCAGAACCGGCACACCATCGTGAATCAATGCGATATTCACCGTGAACTCACCATTGCGCTTGATAAATTCCTTGGTCCCGTCCAGCGGATCGATCAGCCAGTAAGTCTGCCAGCCAGCACGCTCCGGGTAGGGGATCTTGGCTGACTCTTCGGATAACACCGGAATATCAGGGCTTAGCGACTGCAGCCCGGCGACGATGGTTTTATGGGAGGCCATATCGGCCGCCGTCAGCGGTGACTTGTCGTCTTTTTCCTGCACGGAAAATTCCGTATCATAGATCTCCAGGATCATTTCTCCGGCCTGTTTTGCCAGTACACGTACTTCATCAAGATAATCACATGGGTTCATAGGTAAGCTTTCACTTTAATTTATTAAACAACGAGTTACTATGCCGTACGGAAGAAGGATTCCGTATCCATCTACAAAATTTCCGTGACTTCCGGACATCCGCTGTCCATCATACCGGGCACGCTGAAATTATTCGACTGCTGGAAGCCGCCTGCTGAGCACCCTGCAAAACAATCTGCCCTGGCAAACCATCGAGACCGTGTTTCTGGACATGGACGGCACCCTGCTGGACCTGCATTTTGATAACCACTTCTGGCGGGAACACGTACCGCTGCGCTATGCAGAAAAGCACAATCTTTCCGTGGACGATGCCAAGCAGGCCCTCTACCCGCGCTTTCGCTCGGTCGAGGGCACCATGGACTGGTACTGCGTCGATTACTGGAGCCGCGAACTGGATCTGGATATCAGTGCCCTGAAACGGGAACTCGAACACCTGATCCAGGTGCATCCGCATGTTGCCGAATTTCTGCAGGCGTTACGGGCTACCGGCAAGCGCGTCGCCTTACTCACTAATGCGCACCACAAGGTCATTGAACTGAAAATGGCCACCACCGGTCTGGCGGAACATTTTGACCACCTGATTTGTGCGCACGCCTTCAATGTGCCCAAGGAAGATCCGCAGTTCTGGCCCAAACTCGCTGAACAGGACCGCTTCGAGCGGGACACAACGCTGTTTGTGGATGACAGTCTGCCGGTATTACGCGCCGCGCGTGATTACGGCATCCGCTTTCTGCGCGCAGTGCGTTTGCCGGACAGCAAGGCACCACCGAAAGAAACGGAAGAGTTTGTTGCCATCGAGCGTTTTGACGAATTGCTGGAGGGGCTAATGCGTATTTCTCAAGACCCTAACCACAAGAGGCACGAAGGTCACAAAGGAACAACCAGTTAAATATTATTCGAGTTTTCAAGGGGTTGTTTTCAAGGGGTCAGAGTACTTGAAATCCTGCAAAAATCTTAT
>JAUXDG010000152.1 GCA_030618475.1 Gammaproteobacteria bacterium
GCCCTGCGCAGTCGGCGCCATCAGCGACCAGCGCCGACTGATATGCGCGAGCGACAACGGTGCAGAAGCTGCGCTTGCCGACCCGCAAAAGGTTTTTATCGCCGGCCATCTTCTGCAAGTCTGTGGGCACCTGCACGAGCAGTCCAGTTTACCCTGTGCAACGCTGGATACCGACACAGCCCGGGCGCCGGCGCCGGATCTGAGGGAGGTACGCGGACAGCAGCAGGCGCGTCGCGCACTGGAAATCGCCGCCAGCGGGTCTCACAGCCTGTTGCTGATCGGACCACCCGGTACCGGCAAGACGCTGTTGGCCAGTCGCCTGCCCGGACTGCTGCCGGAACTCCAAGATCAGGAGGCCCTTGAGACTGCCATGGTGACATCCATCGGCCGCGACGGCTTTAATTTGTCGCACTGGAAACGCCGACCGTTCAGGGCACCTCATCACACGGCCTCGGCCGCCGCGCTGGCCGGCGGCGGCAGCGATCCGCGCCCGGGTGAGATATCGCTGGCCCACCACGGCGTGCTGTTCCTTGATGAATTACCGGAATTCAAACGGCAGGTACTCGAAGTACTGCGCGAACCGCTGGAAACCGGCCGGATCACGGTGTCCAGAGCAGCCCGGCAGGTCGAGTTCCCGGCACAGTTCCAGCTGCTCGCCGCCATGAACCCCTGTCCCTGCGGTTACCATGGTGACCCGGACGGACGCTGCCGCTGCACAGCCGAGCAACTGGCGCGCTACCGTGGGCGCATTTCCGGTCCCCTGCTGGACCGCATCGACCTGCAGATCGAAATGCCGCGCATTCCCTGGCACCAGCTGCAGGGGAAGCCGGGCGAAGGCAGCGCCACGGTACGCGCCCGGGTTGAACGTGCACGTCAGATTCAATGGCAACGCGGCTGCCTGAACGCACACATGCCCCTGGAGAGAATCGATCACGACTGCCGGCTGGCCGGTAAGGAGCAACGACTGCTGGAAAAAGCCGTTGGGCGTTTTGCCCTGTCGCCGCGCGCGGTGCACCGTGTACTGAAAGTCGCACGCAGTATCGCCGATCTGGACGACAGCCCGTGCATCGCCGGCCCCCATCTGCAGGAAGCGATCGGCTACCGCTGCCTGGATAAATCGAATGCCTTGCCCTGATACTAAATAAACTCATACTTCAAGCTGCCACGGCAAGACGATGCCAGCTACAATACCGGCCATGCATTGTCTTCCTGCTTGTTGTTAACCCGTGCCCGAACTCAATCCCCAGCAACGCGCCGCGGTACGCGAAGTGCAGTCCCCCCTGCTGGTTCTGGCTGGTGCAGGCAGCGGCAAAACGCGTGTTATCACGGAAAAGATCGCTTACCTGATCAAACAGTGCGGTATGCCGGCAAAAACCATCGTCGCCGTCACCTTCACTAACAAGGCCGCACGCGAAATGCGTGAGCGCGTCAGCAGGCTGTTGAGCAAAGACGCCGGCAGGGGTCTGGTGGTGTCGACCTTTCACACCCTCGGCATGCGTATATTGAAGCGCGAGGCCAAAGGGCTGGGATACAAAAGCAATTTTTCCATTTTCGACAGCCAGGACAGCCTGCATCTGATCGACGAGCTGCTGCGCAAGGGGCCCGGCGCCTTTGCGCCGGATGCCCTGCGCAACCATATATCCCATTGGAAGAACGAACTGGTATTGCCGCTGCAGGCGGTCAAGCAGGCGGCGACTGAATTCGAGACTGCCGCTGCCATGTTATATGCCGAGTACCAGCGCAACCTGAAAGCCTACAACGCGCTTGACTTCGATGACCTGATCCTGCAACCGGTAGTGGCTCTGCAGGACAACGAAAATGTGCGTGAACACTGGCAGAACAGGGTGCGACACCTGCTGGTCGACGAATACCAGGACACCAACAGCGCGCAATACCGGCTGGTACAGCTGCTGGTGGGAAACACCACGCCGTTCACAGCAGTCGGCGACGACGATCAGTCCATTTACGCCTGGCGCGGCGCCAACCCGGAAAACCTGCGGCGGCTGAAGGATGATTTTCCGCGCCTGACTGTCATCAAACTGGAACAGAACTATCGTTCGGCCGGTTGTATTCTGAAATGTGCCAACCAGCTGATTTCCAATAACCCGCACCTGTTCGAAAAGCGTCTGTGGAGTTCACTGGGCTACGGCAGCCCACTTAAAGTCATGGCCTGTCGTGACGGCGATCACGAAGCCGAACGGGTGGTCTCGGAAATCCTGCACCACCGGTTCACCCACGCAACACGCCACGGCGAATACGCTATCCTCTATCGCGGCAATCACCAGTCACGCAGTTTTGAGAAGGTGTTGCGCGAACACAGCATCGCCTACCATCTCAGCGGCGGCACCTCGTTTTTTGAATACACCGAAGTCAAGGATCTACTGGCTTATCTGCGCCTGCTGGTCAACGAAGACGATGACCGCGCATTTCTCCGTGTCGTCAACACCCCGCGCCGCGAGCTGGGCGCAGCGACGCTGGAAAAGCTCGGCGCCTATGCCTCTGAACACGGACTCAGCCTGCTGGCCGCCTGTTTCGAAAGCGGCCTTCAAACCGTACTCAACAAGCGCGCCTGCAGCAGGCTGCGCGAATTCGCCGAGTGGGTCGTCATGCTCGCCGATGACGGCCGGCGCAGCGAGGCCATGCCGGTGGTGCGCCAACTCATTCAGGACATAAATTACAGTGGCTGGCTGAGTGATAACGCCAAAGATCCGAATGACGCCGATCGACGCCAGCGGAACGTCAACGAGCTGCTCAACTGGATTGAACGGCTGGCCGCCAAGGGCGACGATGAACGCGGCCTGGCCGATATCGTCAGCCGAATTGCCCTGCTTGACCGTCTCGATCGCGATGATGAAGGTAACAGCAATTGCGTCCGCCTGATGACTCTGCACGCTGCCAAGGGCCTGGAGTTTCCGCATGTTTTTATGGTCGGCGTAGAAGAGAACATATTGCCACACCGCAGCAGCATCGAAGAAGACAGCCTTGAGGAGGAACGTCGGCTCGCCTACGTCGGCATCACGCGCGCACAGAAGACGCTGACACTGACCTATGCCAGCAAGCGGCGGCGCGCCGGCGAATGGGAAAGCTGCGAACCGAGCCGATTTCTCTCGGAACTGCCGCATGAAGACCTGGAGTGGGACAAACCCGGTGCAGTCCAGAATCCGCAGATCCGCAAGCAGCGGGGTCAGGCACATCTGGCTCAATTACGGGGCTTGTTGTCGTGATCAATGGCTGTTACCTGAGAACACCGTAAATAAACGTGGGAATCCCTTAATTACGGAAACCCTTGGTGTCCCTGGTGCTGAGAAATTCGGGCTGGGCAGACCGCTGGCTGCGAAACATTTGACAGGCTTAATCAGCAATGACGCCTGATTAATAGCCGCTTTGAGACAGCATGTATTCGATCGCGGCTTTCAGCTCCTCGTCCGAACAATCCGCGCAGGTGCCTTTGGGCGGCATGGCATTAAGACCGCTGACAGCCGTAGCCAACAAACTGTCGAGCCCTTTGGCCGCGCGTGGAGCCCAGGAGGCCTGGTCACCCACTTTAGGAGCACCGGCAACGCCGGTGCTGTGACAAGCCAGGCAGCTTGCGTTATACACCTGGTCACCACTGCGCGGGCCTGCTGCTGCAACAGCCTCGGTCGCAGCACCACCGGCAGGTGCCGAGCCGACATTCACCTGCCCCACTGGCTTGATATTTCCTTCAATTCTGGCCCGCTGTCGATCCCCACCGGAATCCATGTCGCTGGTAACAATGTCTGCGATGAAGTAAAAAACAAACGCAATCACCACCAATGTGACCAGCACACTGATGAAGGGACGCAAAATAGTCTTGTCTTCGTGGCTCACCTGAACCCCCTGAAATTCAACTAGTTAATTAGGCCACCCTGTCTTTTGTGGCGGCGACGGATACGAAACAGGCGGGGAAGTATAGCTGCAAACGGCTGTTTGGGAAAGAAAACCCCTCTAATACACTCAAGTATTAAGCAACCCAGCCGTTATTTCTTGCGAGGGAACACGAAACCGCAAATGGACTGCCAAGAGGCAACGAGCCATGAACGTTGACACACAGTTCCCGCAAGCACCGGTTGCAGCACTGCCCGGTCGGCCAGCACAGGCCAGCGCTCATCAGGCATCAGCTCGCCCCGTCGACAGACCCCATCACAACGAGCCAGCCGATAACAAGAGCAAACAAGGTGCCGGCCAGGCCGATGCGCACAAAGAATCCCGACAGCCGTCGCATGAGGCGCGCAGCGTGCGCCAGGAATCAGAACTCAACACGGAAGAAAAACGCAAACTGGAAAATCTCAAGGCGCGCGACCGGGAAGTACGCGCTCACGAAGCCGCCCACAAGGCAGCGGCGGGCAACCTGGCCCGAGGTGGCGCACAGTTTGAATTCGAAACCGGTCCCGATGGGCGCCGCTACGCTGCCGGTGGGGAAGTCAGTATTGATACTTCGAAGCTGTCCGGTGATCCGCAAGCCACCATACGTAAGGCTCAGACAATTCGACGCGCAGCCAATGCGCCTGCACAGCCGTCCAGCCAGGACCGCGCAGTGGCTGCCCAGGCCAACCGGATGGAAGCCGAAGCGCGGCAGGACCTGGCTGCACAGCAACTCGACAGCCAGGAACCCCAAGGCGATCAGTTCCATGCGCTGCAGACTGACGCCCGTTTCAGCCGTCCTACCGAGCCTGCTCCCGTTGGCGAGTTGATCGACGTTCTCGCCTGAGGTGTCAGTCATGAAAATCGACGGCGCCCTTACGCACGCCATTACCGGCATTCAACGTGGCCTCAATAACGCACAGCACCACGCAGCCCGAATTGCCAATGCCGACCAGTTCAACGCCGACAACCCGTCCAGCCTGGTCGAGCCACTGGTTGGCCTGCAACAGGACAGACTGCAGGTACAGGCATCCACCCGGGTACTGCAAGCTGTGGACGAAATGATCGGTTCACTGTTTAACGACAAAGCCTGACCCGCCATCCCGCTCTTTGATACAGTAGTTATTAATGCCCTTCGAGCTCTAACGGTCTGGCGTCACCGGTTCGGTTAGCTGTATTATGCGCTTTCTCATAAAAAGCGCCCGTAGCTCAGCTGGATAGAGTACCGCCCTCCGAAGGCGGGGGTCACAGGTTCGAATCCTGTCGGGCGCGCCAATGTTTTCAATGAGTCAAGTCGCTTATGCCATTTATGAAATTCCAGATTGTGGAGTATTTGTGGAATTTCTGACAGAACCGCCACGTGACCTCATGGATAAACCCCTCACCGCTCTTGCACAACTCGACCGCTAGCCGAGATGCTCGCTACTCCCCGCGATAAAGGAGTAGAAGTCATTGATGAAGGGCTGGATAAGGCTGCTAAGCAACTGATGACGTCTCTGGCAAATAACCCCAAGCTTTTGACGTACATCGCCAACTGTGCCGGCCTCAAGCCCTCTGTCAGTGTGCGCATGCACTGCGCGCCATCTCTGCAAGCCTTGCCTGCCACGAGGAGTCGCTTAAACGGCTTCTTTGCGCCCTCTTCGCTCATTGTTTGGCTCCACTGCTGCGAGACCGTAGCTGCGACGGCGCAGGGAGTTACTCTTTACATACGGTCTCGGCAGAGAAGATGAGAAGGGACGATGACAGCAGGAGAAAAGACTATATGTGAGCGCGCCTGCGCCAGCAGGCTTATAGAAGCCCCCCACCCCTCCGTTTCCCTTTGGTACCATCACCCCATTAAATGCTAATGTGCAGGCTTGAAGAGCAAAATCCATGAAAACGCAGAAAAAAGATGTGGGACCCCTTACCTGAAAAATTATTTTTCAGAATCCGAGAGAAAAAAAAGGGGGATGGTTTTTGAAAGCGATTTCAAAAATATCACACAAAATCACAGTGTGCGGTGGTCGAGGTCTGGGCCGAATATAGAGGCTGGCTGGGTGGCGACCACAAGGCTAGATGAGTGGTCGCAGTTGCTCCACTACGGCTAAATTTGAACGACAACCTCCAACTAAAACCGCCAAATCCATCTATACTTTGTTTAGTCTATTACTGACCGGGACTTCTGTGGAGTTGTTTAGCGAACATCAATTGAATCTGGCTTACCACTGGCTATGTAAGCAACGCGAACATTACCCGCCTAACGCGGATATCTGGCATTTCCGCGCACATTGGTTACAGGAAAAGCGCGGCTTACTCAAAGCGCTGCGAACCGCTCAATACCGGTTTTCACCGTTGCAAGTCATAACAACCAAATGTGGTAAAACAATTCATCTGTGGTCATCACGCGATGCTCTGGTGCTAAAAATGGTGTCGCTATGGTTGCCGGGTAAAATACCACTGTCTACGCATTGTACGCATCTGAAACACCATGGCGGTTTGAAGGCAACGGTTGCGGATGTACAACGGCATTTACCGTACTACTCATTTGTCATGCGTACTGATGTTAAAGGCTATTACGCTAATATTGACCATTTTATCCTGCTGGAGCAATTGTCACTTCATATCAAAGAGAGGTTTGTCTTGAATTTACTCTGGCAA
Organism: Gammaproteobacteria bacterium; assembly: GCA_030618475.1. GTDB lineage: Bacteria > Pseudomonadota > Gammaproteobacteria > DSM-19610 > DSM-19610 > Thiogranum. Next base: position 6,520 of record JAUXDG010000152.1, read on the forward strand.
TTCATGCGGCGTACAGTCCACTACGGTGGATTGTATCGGGATATCACCCGGGGTATTTCGCGAGGGTGTCCGTTAAGCCCTGTCATCGGTGCATTTTACTTAAAAATAGTGGATGACCGCTTAAGTAGAAGTGGCGTGTACTCTGTCAGGTATATGGACGATGTGCTGATACTGGCAGCAACTCGCTGGAAGCTGCGGCGGGCGGTAAAAATGCTGAACCAATGCTTTACGGTATTGAAATTAGAACAACACCCCGATAAAACCTTTATCGGGCGCATTGAAAAGGGCTTTGGCTATTACGCTTGCGAACCAAACCATCCGGCATTTCAGGGAGCATCTTCACCGGCTTTACGAGCAACAGCAGGCAGCC
>JAUXDG010000107.1 GCA_030618475.1 Gammaproteobacteria bacterium
TGGCAAAATCACCGCCATCATGGGGCCCAGCGGCACCGGCAAAACCACCCTGTTGCGCCTGATAGGGGGGCAGCTGTATCCAGACCAGGGCAGTATCGAGGTCGATGGCCAGGAGGTGCCAGAGCTGCGCCGTTCCGCGCTGTATGCCTTGCGGCAGCGGATGGGGATGTTATTCCAGTCAGGTGCTCTGCTCACCGATCTGACGGTGTTTGATAATGTCGCCTTCCCGTTGCGAGAGCACACAGATTTGCCCGAATCGATGATTCGTGACCTGGTATTGATGAAATTGCAGGCGGTGGGTTTGCGCGGTGCCCGGGATCTGCAGCCCAGTGAGCTGTCCGGTGGTATGGCCAGGCGAATAGCGCTGGCAAGGGCGATTGCGCTGGACCCCATGATGATCATGTACGATGAACCCTTTACCGGGCAGGACCCGATTTCCAAGGGTGCGCTGCTGCAACTGATTCGGCTGCTTAACGATGCCCTGAGTATTACCAGTATCATTGTGTCCCACGATGTCGAGGAAACAGTGGCGATTTCTGATTACATGTATGTCATTTCGCAAGGCAAGGTGATCGGACACGGTACCCCTGAGGCCCTCGGTAAGACCGATTCGGACTGGGTCAGACAGTTTATGCAGGGCTTGCCGGATGGTCCGGTGCCCTTTCATTACCCGGCACCCGATTACACAGATGATCTGCTAAATGCTTGAATGGATAAGACAACTGGGGCGCGGTGGATTCGGTTTTTTTGAAAAGCTGGGTCGTTCCAGCCTGTTTCTCCTGAAAACGCTGGCGGGTATTCCCAGTGTGCTGCGGCGTCCGTATCTGCTGACCGCTCAATTGCTGTCAGTGGGCGTTTTGTCGCTGCTGCTGATTGCCGTCTCTGGCCTGTTTGTTGGCATGGTGCTGGCACTGCAGGGTTACAACACCCTGGTGGATTTCGGTGCTGAAGAATCCCTTGGTGTCGTGGTTGCTTTGTCGATCGTGAGGGAACTGGGGCCGGTGGTGACAGGCCTGCTGTTTGCCGGCCGGGCAGGGTCGGCGCTTACGGCTGAAATCGGCTTAATGAAAGCCACGGAGCAGTTGTCGGGTATGGAGATGATGGCGGTGGATCCCATTCATCGCGTCATCGCGCCGCGATTTCTGGCGGGCGTGCTTTCCATGCCATTACTGGCGGCAATTTTCAGCGCAGTGGGTATCTATGGTGGATACTTCGTCGGTGTCGGTTTGCTGGGTGTGGATGACGGAGCTTTCTGGTCGCAAATGCAATCCAAGGTGGATCTCCACGAGGATGTCTACAACGGTGTCATTAAAAGCCTGGTGTTCGGGGTGGTAGTGTCCTGGATTGCGGTATTTGAAGGCTATGATACGGTGCCCACCTCTGAAGGCGTCAGCCGTGCAACAACACGCACCGTCGTCCATTCGGCATTCGCCGTATTGGGCCTGGACTTTGTACTGACCGCACTGATGTTCGGCGATTACTAGGAGGGCCTGTTAACAGGCTCTAGTGGACCAATGATATGAAACAGACCAAAACCACTGAATTGCTGGTCGGCGTATTCATCGCCGCCGGAATTGCAGCGTTATTTGTGCTGGCGATGAAAGTGAGTAATCTGAGCAGCTTTTCACAGGCTGACGGCTATACGCTGACTGCCCGCTTTGAAAATGTCGGTGGCCTGAAAGTTCGATCACCGGTGACAGTTGGCGGTGTGCGGGTCGGCCGTGTAGCCCATATCGATTACGACAGCGGACGATTTGAAGCCGTTGCGACCCTTGAACTGGACAGTAAATATAATCAGTTTCCGGATGACACATCGGCCAGCATCTATACTTCCGGTCTGCTGGGCGAACAGTACATCGCACTGGAACCGGGTGGCAGTGAAGACCTGCTTGGCGACGGTTCTGAAATCGAGCTGACGCAGTCAGCACTGGTGCTGGAAAAGCTGGTGAGTAAGTTCCTGTTCAGTAAAGCAGCAGAGGACAATACATCAGCAGAAGCTGGGGAGTAATTCTGTCGCATCATGTCAAAAGCCAGTATACAGGTGGGGGAAAACGGTCGGCTGGAGATTCACGGGGATTTGAGTTTTGACTCCGTGCCGTGGCTCTGGAACCACTGCCGTGCACGATTTTCCGAGCGCGATGAGCTGGATATCGATCTCAGTCAGGTGGAGCGTTCGGATAGCGCTGGTGTGGCATTGCTGGTGGAATGTCTGAGGCTGGCGCATCAAAGCGGGAAAACGATCCGCTTTTTCAATATCCCCGCACAAATGCTGGCCATCGCCCGCGTCAGCAGCCTGGATCAGGTGCTGCCCCTGCAGCGGGACTAGTCCGCTTTTCTCACCACGAAGGACACGAAGGAACGCAGGTTTAAGGGGTTTGCAGGCTTATCCCTATCCTGCCCGCGCATACATGTTTTGGTGACTGCTACCTACTTAAACTAATGTCATGTAAATAGCCACGGAAGACACGGAAAACCTGTCTATCGTGGTCGCGTTGGCGACGGGTGTGCTGTTCAGTCTGTTACCGGCACGCCGCGCCGCTCGACTGGACCCGGTGCTGGCATTGTCGAGGAGGTAAGCCGGAATGTACCTGCGCGACTTCATACATCTGGTCGGCACTTCACTCGCTGCGCGTCGTTTGCGCAGTGTCTTGACCGCGCTGGGTATTGGCGTGGGCATTGCCGCTGTGCTGTTGTTGACTTCCATCGGCGAAGGTATTCATCAGTATGTGCTGTCCGAATTTACCCAGTTCGGCACCACGCTGGTGGGTATCAACCCTGGGCGCACTACCACACACGGGACCTCGATGGGTGTCTTCGGTAGCGAGCGTCCGCTGAGCATCGAGGACGCCGAGGCCCTCAAGCAGTTGTCCTTTGTCGAGGCCGTGGTGCCCTTTGTGCAGGGTAACGCCGAGGTCGAAGCCGGTAACCGCAGGCGTCGTACCACCGTCTATGGTGCCGGCCCGCAAATGCCTGAAGCCTTGCGTATGCACGTTAATTCCGGCGAATTTCTGCCGGATGATGACCCCACGGCACCGCGCGCACTGGCGGTGCTCGGCAGTAAACTGCGCCAGGAGCTGTTCGCTTACCGCAACCCGCTCGGCAAGCGCATCACCATCGCTGGCAACCGTTACCGCATCATCGGGGTAATGGAGCCCAAGGGGCAGGTGCTGGGTTTTGACCTGGACGATACTGTGTATATACCGGCGGCTCGCGCGCTGGAATTATTCAACCGGGAGACCCTGTTTGAAATTGACGTGATGTACCGCAGCAACGCCAGCGTCGACAGGGTTGTCGACGGTATCAAGCGCACACTCATCGCCCGGCATGGCCGCGAAGACTTCACCATCACCACACAGGAGCAGATGCTCGACGTGCTGGGTTCGATTCTCAATGTGCTGACCTTTGCGGTAGCTGCCATTGGCGGGATCTCGCTGCTGGTAGGCGCCATTGGCATTGTCACCATCATGACCATCGCGGTGAACGAGCGTACCGGCGAGATAGGGCTGATCCGTGCGCTGGGCGCCAGACAAACGCAGATTCTGGGCCTGTTTCTCGGCGAGGCGACGGTGCTGTCCGCCATCGGCGGCCTGGCGGGCCTGATCATGGGTCTCGGCCTTGCCAGCCTGTTGCGGCTTGTATTGCCCGATCTGCCGGTGCACACGCCATGGATTTACGTCATTCTGGCCGAGGTCCTGGCCGTCGTCCTGGGTATTATCTCCGGTATTCTGCCGGCCCGGCGTGCTGCCCGGCTGGATCCGGTGGAGGCCTTGCGCGATGAGTAACGGAGTCCCTTTTCGGTCTGTTTCCGGTATCATTCGCGCATTCCGAAACCACAGGTGACACACCAGATGCAGGCAGACGAGCTGAAGAAACTGATAGAGGCCGGGGTTTCCGGCGCCGAGGTCACGGTTCAGGGTGACGGAGACCACTTCGAGGCTACCGTGGTCAGCGCGGATTTCGAAGGTAAATCGATGGTGCAGCAGCACCAGATAGTCTATGGTGCGCTGGGTGATCTCATGCAGGGAGAGGTGCATGCACTGGCTCTGCGTACCCTGACACCGGAACAGTGGAAGAAACAGATCCAGTAACCGTTTTCATCGTATTAACAGGCTCCTAGTACATAGCATGTCCGAACAGCTGACGATTGCGCTTTCCAAGGGGCGCATATTTAAAGAGACATTACCGCTGCTGGCGCACGCCGGCATCGAACCGGTCGATGATCCGGAAACCAGCCGCAAGCTGATTCTCGATACCAATCAGGAGGAGGTGAAGCTGGTCATTATCCGTGCCTCGGATGTGCCGACCTATGTTCAGTACGGTGCGGCTGATCTGGGCGTGGCGGGCAAGGATGTGCTGATGGAGCACGGTGGCGTCGGTCTGTACGAACCTCTGGATCTGCGCATCGCCTGTTGCAGGCTGATGGTGGCCGGTCACGAGCCCTGGTCAGAACAGGCGCAACGGCTGCGCATCGCCACCAAGTATGTCAACAGTACACGACGGTATTTTGCCGGACAGGGCTTACAGGTTGAAATCATCAAACTTTACGGTTCCATGGAACTGGCGCCCCTGGTCGGCCTGTCCGATCTGATCGTCGACGTGGTTGACACTGGTAATACGCTCAAGGCCAATGGCCTCAAGCCACTGGAAAAGATTACCGATATCAGCGCGCGGCTGGTGGTGAACAAGGCCTCGATGAAGCGCAAGCATGCCTGTGTGCAGTCCTTCATTGACCGGATTGCCGAAGCGGTACGCAAGCAGGAAGCAGCAGCGTGAGTAACACGGATATTAAACGCCTGAACAGTGCCGATACGGATTTCTACCCACAGCTGGACAGACTGCTGTCCTGGGAACAAGTTACTGACGGCCAGGTGGAACAGACCGTTGGCGACATTATTTCCGCTATCCGCAGCCGCGGCGACGCTGCCTTGCTGGAATTCACCAACCGTTTCGACCGTATGCAGGCCGGCAGTGTTGAAGAATTGGAAATCAGCAAGTTCAAACTGCTGGAAGCACTCGATACCATCCCGACCGAACAGCGCCATGCGCTGGAGCGTGCTGCCAGCCGGGTGCAGGCCTATGCCGAGCGTCAAAAGATGGAATCCTGGTCATACAAGGAAGCCGATGGCACGCTGTTGGGGCAGCAGGTAACGGCGCTGGAGCGGGCAGGGCTGTATGTGCCGGGTGGTAAAGCAGCCTATCCGTCATCGGTCATAATGAACGCCATTCCTGCCAAAGTGGCGGGCGTGAGCGAGCTGATCATGGTCGTTCCCACACCGGAAGGTGTGGTTAATGACCTGGTTCTCGCCGCTGCCGAGATTGCCGGTGTTGACCGGGTTTTCGCCATTGGTGGTGCGCAGGCGGTGGCAGCGCTGGCTTACGGTACGCAAATTATCCCCAGGGTCGACAAGATCGTCGGGCCGGGCAATATCTATGTCGCCACCGCAAAGGCTATGGTATTCGGCCAGGTCGGCATCGATATGATTGCCGGTCCGTCCGAAATTCTGGTGGTGTGTGACGGCCAGACCGATCCCGACTGGATTGCCATGGACCTGTTTTCGCAGGCCGAGCACGACGAAGACGCCCAGGCCATTCTGGTCAGCCCGGACGCAGAGTTCCTGGAGCGGGTCGCCAACAGTATCAGCACGCTGCTGCCGAACATGGAACGTGAAGATATCATCAGGACGTCAATGGTGAATCGCGCTGGCCTGATCCAGGTTCGCGATCTCGACGACGCCGTGGCAGTCGCCAATTATGTTGCCCCCGAACACCTGGAACTCTCGGTCGAAGATCCGCAGACCTTGGCCGCATCCATCCGCCACGCCGGAGCGATCTTCATGGGCCGCTACACGGCCGAGGCCCTGGGTGACTATTGTGCCGGTCCCAATCACGTGTTGCCGACATCGCGCACGGCGCGTTTTTCCTCACCGCTGGGCGTGTACGACTTCCAGAAGCGTTCCAGCCTGATCCAGTGCTCGGCCAAGGGTGCCGCCGATCTCGGCAGGACGGCATCGACGCTGGCGCGTGGCGAGGGTCTGACGGCACACGCGCAATCGGCCGAGTACCGGATCCCGGAAAAATGACACCCGGCCCCAAGTCGCCACAGCGCTGGATACGTCCCGGGATCCAGGCGTTGAGCGCTTACCATGTGCCGGATCCGGGTAAGCTCGTTAAACTGGATGCCATGGAGAATCCCTACCGCTGGCCGCCGGAACTGGTTGAGCAATGGCTGGACCGGCTGCGTTCGGTCGAACTGAACCGTTATCCTGATCCAGGCGCTTGCGATCTGAGCGAAAACCTCAAGCAGTTCATGCAGGTGCCGGAAGGTATGCAGGTGGTGCTGGGTAATGGCTCGGATGAATTGATCCAGATGCTGGCACTCGCGGTGGCCGGTTCGGATCGGGTCATCCTGTCACCCGATCCCACCTTTGTCATGTATCGCATGATCGCTGAAGTCGCCGGCCTGCGTTACCAGGCTGTGCCGCTGAACGGGGATTTTTCACTGGACCCCGATGCCATGCTGTCAGCCATCGAACAAACACAGCCCGCCATTGTGTTCCTGGCCTACCCCAATAATCCAACCGGCAACCTGTTCGACGCAGTCGTTGTCGAGGACGTGATACGCGCAGCGCCAGGACTGGTGGTGGTTGATGAAGCCTACGCACCGTTCACCGATGCCAGCTTCATGTCGCGCCTGGGCGAGTTTTCCAATCTGCTGGTATTGCGTACTGTGTCTAAAATGGGTCTCGCCGGCCTGCGCCTTGGGTTGCTTGCCGGGCCTGCCGAATGGCTGGGCGAAATCGACAAGACCCGGTTGCCATACAACATCAATGTGCTCACCCAGGCCAGTGCGCTGTTCGCTTTGCAGCACGTGGCCACGCTCGAGGAGCAGGCGCAGCAGATTCGATCCGACCGTGCGAAACTCGCTCAGGCCCTGCAGGGGCTGGATGGCATCAGGCCCTATCCGAGTGAGGCCAACTTTATTCTGTTTGAAACGCCGCACGGTGATGCAGACCGTGTCTTTTCAGCCTTGAAAGAGCAGGGTGTACTGATCAAGAATCTCACCTCTTCCGGCGGCCGCCTGCAGGATTGTCTGCGCGTGACCGTTGGCAAACCGGTAGAAAACCAGGCCTTCCTGGAGGCGCTGCAAAACGCCTTGAAGTCATGAAACCGCCGATTGCCAAGCTCTTTGTTTCAGCGTGACCGGCATGCCGATCTGCTTAAGCTGTATCGTGAGCGGTCGTGTGCAGGGCGTGTTTTTTCGCGCCTCGACCCAGCGACAGGCGCAGCGGCTGGGTATAAGCGGTTATGCGAAAAACCTGTCAGACGGATCGGTGGAAGTGCTGGCCTGCGGGGACGCAGACGCCGTGCAACAGCTCAGTGCATGGCTGTGGGTCGGGCCACCAGCCTCAAGAGTGACCGCTGTCGAGTGTGAGGCTGTCGATGCCCCGGTGCCTGATTCTTTCAGGACCATTTGATGATTCTCGGCTATCTGCCAGCCAGTATGGTGTTGCTGGCCGCTTTGCTGTCATCCGCTTGCGGATAATCCAGTGTGTAGTGCAGGCCGCGGCTTTCCTTGCGCATGTGTGCAGAGCGGATAATCAATTCCGCGACCTGCACCAGGTTGCGAAGTTCCAGCAGGTCGTTGGTGACACGGAAATTGCCGTAATAGTCCTGGATTTCCTGTTGCAGTAGTTCCACACGGTGCAGGGCACGTTCCAGCCGTTTGTTGGTGCGTACGATGCCGACATAGTCCCACATGAAGCGTCGCAACTCGTCCCAGTTGTGGCTGACAACGACTTCTTCGTCTGAATCGGTGACCTGGGATTCGTCCCATTCAGGCAGTTCGGGGAGTGTGCTGGTTTCAGTCAGGCGCGCCGCGATATCGGTGGCGGCTGAGGTGGCGAACACCAGGCATTCCAGCAGTGAATTGCTGGCCATGCGGTTCGCGCCATGCAAGCCGGTGCAGGACACTTCACCAATGGCATACAGGCCGGGCAGGTCGGTTTGTCCGTTCAGGTCGGTGATGACACCGCCGCAGGTATAGTGCGCGGCGGGAACCACCGGGATCGGTTCCAGTGTCATGTCATAGCCGAGTTCACGGCAGCGGGCATAAACAGTGGGAAAGTGCTGTTTGATAAACGGCGCCGGTTTGTGGCTGATATCCAGCAGTACATATTCAACACCGAGGCGCTTTATTTCGTGGTCGATGGCGCGTGCCACGATATCCCGGGGTGCAAGATTGCCACGCTTGTCAAAACGTTCCATGAACGGTGTACCGTCCGGCAGCAGCAAGCGTCCGCCTTCACCGCGCACCGCCTCGGTGACCAGGAATGACTTGGCCTCGGGGTGGTACAGGCAGGTGGGGTGGAATTGATTGAATTCCAGGTTGGCAAC
>JAUXDG010000127.1 GCA_030618475.1 Gammaproteobacteria bacterium
CAGAAAAGGATGTATAAGGTCATCGATGCCGTGTTTAATCGCTGGCAGGAATTTGTCGTCGGTGAAAATAAACCATCTGATAATGAAATAATAAAAACGTCAGAAGGGCAGAAACCAAATTTCCGATGTATTGCATTATCAATCGCTATAGAACGCGTTGCGAAAGCAACACTAATGCGTGGTATCTGGCCTTAATTTTTGGTAGCTAAAACCTCATCAGGCAGTTTTAAACATAAGTTTCGATATGATCTGACAGGCACTGATTAATCATAACGGACCGTCAATGATTTTAGATAAAAGTTACGAAGACGACACTTTGTGGACGGTGAAAAAACTGAAAAGCATTAGTCCGCGAAATACGCAAAAGACGCGAAAAAAACAATATAGGGTTACGTCATTGTGAGGATCGACCCTGCTAGAAGGCGCAGACGGTCGAGGTGACCATAGCGCCGGCCGGCATGATATCGACCTGGGCGCCGTGCTCGCCCTCCGTGGTGAACACTCCCTCACCTACCGCGTACTGGCCGGTCTCCACGAGCTCACGGAAGTCGAGTTCGCCGTCGACTACCTTGAGGTTTAGCTTGTTGCCTTCCGGATCCTGCAGCGTGACATAGCAGCCCTGGCTCGAGCAGACCTCAACGATGATCCCCTCGATGCGGATCGTCTTGCCCGCGAACGCGTCCATATTGCCGAGGATCTCAGCGATCGGCGTGCTTGTATCGAGAGTTACGCCCACGAAGATTTTCGTCCCGCCAGTCATGGCTTCGGCGACCAGCGCCTCCAGGCTGCATGGGTCTGTGGGGTTGGCTGACAGATCTGACACCCCTGCGAACGCAGGGGTCTCGTTCGCTTTGCTGTCGGGCGCTGCCTCCGCACACGCGAAAAGCGTCAGCCCGCCCAGGACGCAAAGGGTCAGGAAAGCGCGATTGATCATGGCCGTTCTTCCTCCAGTGGTATTCTCGTATTTCGTAGCCTGCAGTCTGCATTGTGGCATGCCGGACGAGTTACCGCTACCCCCAGGGCGATTCGAGCTACGGGCTGGAAAGCTTTCTGTGATCAGGTGGAGCAAGGGTTCACCCATTAGCCCGCACCAGTCAAAGGTCCTGGCAAATAGAAGCTGGAAACATATAGCGCCGCCATCACTCATGGCAGTCCCGGCAACTGTCGGATGGTCCGCTGGGCATGCCCTGTCCGGCCCGTCGCGCGTGACATCCCATGCAGAGCCCATGCAGCACCTGCTTGGCACTGGCGGGCCTGGGGTCGTTCCGTGACGCCTGTTGCTGCTTGTCGATGGGGCGAATCGCTGCGACCCGGTAATCCGCTGCCTGGTGGCAGGCATGGCAACCCTGTATCTGGCCAGTATCCGTATCCGTTATGGTGTGATGACAATCCTGACAGGCGACGTCCAATTCACTGCTGTGGCGCAGGTGGCTAAACCGCACTGGTCCGAACTTGGGCATCAGGGTGATCACGGCCTTGTCCGGCGGAATATGCGCGGCGTCGGACCAGCTCGGCAGATATAGCATCACTGCGCCGAGCAGGCCCGATAATGACACAAGGAATGAACAGCGGTGCATGGCAGGTCCCGGTGGCGGCTTAAAAGTAGTATCGCAGCCGCAGCTCGATTTTGTAGTCGTTGGGTTTCTCGCCCCACTCGGTCAGCGGATCACCCATCGGAATGGTCGCGCGCAAACGCAGGTCCAGGTCCTCTATGACACTGTAGCTAGCCTCGGGTGACACCGAGTAGCTGTGGTCATCGACATTGTACAGCACCTGCAGCCCCGGCACGAAGTAGAGCATGCCATACGGCTCGTTCCACCAGCTACGAAAATTCAGGTAACGGCGCATCGGGTTGGGCTTGCTGAACGGCCCCTTGTCGAGATCATCGTCCAGCGGCAGGCCGTCCAGCAGGCTCGAATCACCTGCCTCCCAGGCCTGGTGCACGCAGTCGTAGAACTGGCGCTGATCGGACTCGTGATTACCGGCGCCATTGAAGTAATACTCGAAGACGAAGGTGGCATTCGCCTCATTGCGGTAGCGCGTACCCAACAGGTAGCTGGTCACGTCCTGCACTTGCCGCGGTCCCTGGGTGCAGGCCGGGGTGATGCTGCGACTCGGCACATCGGTGATGTAGGCGAACTCGCCGTGCAACTCGAAGTTGGGCGTGAAATTGTTGGCGAAGTCCACGCCATAGCGAGCAGAACGGCTGCCCTCGGTGAGTATCAACAGGTCAATATCGATATCGCGGTACAACAGATACAGCTTGGCGGCGAAGTTGGTGTAACCAGGCTCGCCGAAGTCCTCGTTGAGCTCGCCGTGATTGGGCAGCAGCAGCGGAGTAAAGGCCACGGTCTGCAGCGGACCGTCTAAGCTGCGGATCCAGTCAAAACCGAGGATCCAGAAGCCCTCGCGTGCCAGATCGGGATTGCCGGCATCCTTGGCGCGTTCGACGAAGGCCACGGGATTCCAGGCGTAGCCGGTGCCCCAACGGTAGGCCTTCTTGCCAACATCCAGGGTGAAATTCGGATCGGACTGCAGCGACATCAGGCCCTCGTATAATTCGTGATCTGCACTCTCATCACGGTAATCCCACACCTTGGTGGAATGGCTGCGGAACGACAGCGTGGTTATGCCCTTGCGGTAACGCCCCTCCAGTTCCAGCGCCGCGGGCATACGCACAATCTGTTCGCGCTGCTCCTGGTCGAAGAACTCGAGCTGGTAGAGGGCACCGTCCTGATTGCTGAGAATGTAGGTCGGTTCCAGCTCCGCATAGCCGCGAAACTCGAACGCCTTCTTTTCGAAGCGCTGCATATCCAGGCTGAATTCCTCGGCCAACACCGCCCCGCTACCTGCCAGGCTGAGCAGCCAAGCCGTGATCAGCAGTGCACGGCGCCTGCTTGCCGGCCTCATCTTGAATCCAGATACCCCGCGGAAGCTGTCGACAGTTGCTCGCCGGCTGACTGTGTCACTAGCGAAGCTCCTTCACACGCGGCATGTAGTTGAGGGTGAACACTTCGTCCGGAAATTCGCGACGCTTGATGTTAGCAAACACCATCACCGCCTTGTAGCCAACGTATAGCGGACTGTCGGTCTCCAGCACTGAAGGCCGACGGATGCCGTCGCCAAAATCCTTGATGTCCTTGTAGCGCAGGGTCTTGATCATCAGGCCGCTGGCAGCGAACGCCTCGATGGTCAGCGGCAGCAGGCTCTGCTTGTCTACCGTCATGCTCAGCCGGTCGTAGGCCACCGAGTCGGTCTTGGCCTTGAGCGACAGTTGGTAGGTGTCGCCCTTGTCCTCCATGGACTCGGCGTCATACTCGGTACTGAATTCCAGCCGCATCAGGTCGGCGTTATTGAAGATACCGCCCACTACTGACTGCAGACTGGTGATACGCAGCGGTTTGCCCACTTCGGGAATGAACAGCCACATGTTATCTACCACGCGCAACGTGGTGCGACCGGCGTCCGAGGGCGGGTCCAGGAACAGGGCCAGCATACTCTCTCGCCCCTTCTTGGCGGTGTAAAGCACGAACTCCCTGCGCGTACCATCAGGCTCGATATTGATCAGCTTGCGATACATCTCGTAGGACTCGGGCGCCAGGTTCCGGTCCACCTGTTCGAGAATCTGCTGCGCATCACTCGCCATGCCGGCGGCGCTGAAACAGACCAGATACAGAAGGATGATCGAGCGCATGCTCATTCGCCCCGCAGTTCCCTGGCCACGTCCTCGACGGTACCGATCCGCTGCACGAACCGAATCTGCTTGTCATCGAGCACATCCATCATCTTCGGTCCGGCCATACCACCCACCAGCACGGTGGCCCCCTTGTTCGCCAGGGTCATCGCCGCGGCGGGACCGGTGCCAAACTCCAGTTCCAGATGGGGGTTAGCCATGACCTCGATCGACTTGCCAGCCACGTCGTAGAGATGGAAGTACGGCGACACGCCGGATAGCTTGCTGATCTTAGCAGTGACCTCGGTGCCGTCGGCGGCGATGGCGAAGATATCCGCACGATAATCGGCCGTCTGGGCATCTGCCGCCATCACCATCGGCGCCAGTAGCCCCAGCAATACAATAAACCAGGTAAGTTTGCGCATAATATTTTCTCCAGTTTGTAACGCCCAGCAGCCGCAAGCGCTGCAGCTGCCAGGCTATGACTCAGACATGCCGCAGGGCGGTGATCGGATCCATGCGAGACGCCTTCCATGCCGGCTGCAGGCTGGCCAGTACCGCCACCAGAATCGTCAGCGCTCCGGTAATCAGAACATCCGCTGCCGAAATGGTGGGTACCAGGATAAGGTTTTCCTGGCGCCCGAATGAAAACGTGATTGTCATGGTGTTGAGCGCATAGATTCCCACCAGACTCACCGTGACACCCACCAGCGTGCCAATCAGTCCCAGCAACAGACCCTCGGAGACGAACAGGCCAAGTATGGTGGCCGGACGGGTGCCGATGGCCGAGATGGTACCGATCTCGCGTATACGCTCGTACACCGCCATGATCAGCACATTCATGATGCTGATCAGTACCACCGAGATCAGAATAATGTGGACGAACAAGGTCATCAAGTCGATCATGTCCGCGATCTTGGAGAAAGGCACGAAACGCTGCCAGGGATGCAACTGGAAGATGCTTAGCCCGCGCCTGTTCTTGATATCCGCCACCCGGTTTTCGAGATCCTGCAGGGTGGCGTCCAGCTTCGCGGGATCGCGCAAGCGGATGGCGATCTCGCTGACCTCAGACGCCCGCCCCCAGCCTTTGTCACTGAACAGGCTGCGTGTCGCGGGCAACAGATCGGGGCGTTCCGGCAGCGGTTGCGGCGGCTCCGACTTCAGATCATCCTGTTTCAGTTTGAGGCTAGCCCGGGGCACCGGCGCGGGGGCCTCGGCGTAGCCTTGCTCTGCCAGTACCGCCTGCTCCACGGCCTGATCCTGGATCCGCAACAGATCGCGTGCATCTTCGATATGAAGATAGCCGTCGCGCCCGCCCGGACCGGAGATGCTCTCCAGGATGCCCTGCACCACGAAGGTCTTGCCGTTTACCGAGCCATCCTTGTTAGTCGCCACCAGCACCACGGTGTCGCCCACCTTGATATTCATGCCCTTGGCAATGAGTTCCGGCACCTGGATGTGGCCGTGCTTGACCAGCGGGTCAACGCTACCTCCCTCCAGCACGCGGTTCAGTACCAGCGGCACGGTGGCCGCCTCACGCTCCGGGTAGACGCCGTTAAGGCGGATGCTGGTGGTGCTGACAAAGTTGCTGAACATGGCCATCAGCTTGATCCGCGGTGACCACGATTCGATGGTTTCGCTCTTATCCAGCTCCTGGTAAAGCTTGACCAGCATGCGTGGCCGCATGTTGCGGTCCACCGGCAGGCTTTCCATAGCGCCGACGTAGCCGCGCCGGTGTACCTGCATATGCCCCACCATGGAATCGGTGAATTGACCGACCATCATCGCCTTGAAGGAACCGGCCACCGCAGTGAACAGCAGAACGGCCACCAGGCCCACCGTAATCAGCAGGGAGGTCATCAGCGTCCGACGCCGGTAGCGCCACAGGTTACGGCTGGCAATCTTCAGTAAATCAAGCATGGCGATCACCTGCGGGCGCTTTCTGCTCATGCAGCAGCCCGTCTTCCAGCACGAAGGTCTCTTCCGCCTCGCCCATGATCTTGGGATCGTGGGTGGAGAACACGAAGGTGGTGCCGTACTCGTCCCGCAGTTTCCGCATCAGGCCGATGATACGGTATGCAGTGTCATGATCCAGGTTGGCGGTCGGCTCGTCGGCCAGCACCAGCTGCGGTCCGGTGACCAGCGCACGCGCCACCGCGACGCGCTGCTTCTGTCCGCCCGACAACTGGTCGGGACGCTTGTCGGCTTGCTCGGCGATGCCAACCGCTTCCAGCAGACTGCGCACCCGCTCGCGACGTTTAGCGGCCGGCCACTTCTGTACCATGATCAGTGGGTACTCGATATTCTCGTAGGCCGTCAGCACCGGGATCAGGTTGAAGTCCTGAAACACAAAGCCGAGATGCGCGCCGCGAAAGTCCGCAGCCACCCGATGGCTGAGGGTGGTAACGTCGACACCCGCCACCGTCAGGCTACCTTCGCTGGGCGGATCCAGGCAGCCGATCATATTCAACAGCGTGGTCTTGCCACTGCCGGACGGGCCGACGAAGCAGGCGAAGGAAGCCGTCTCGATGATGAAACTCACACCACGCACCGCTTCAACTACGACATCACCGGTACGGTAGCGCTTAGTCAGATTATCTGCCGTTATAAGACTCATGGTTGTTGTCCCAATGCACTTAGCGCTCGGGTGAGCAGCGTAAATGCGGTTCTAGCTGCAAGGCCTGCACGATCCAGTCTCGCTATTTTTTCAGTTTCAGCGGCTGGGTCTGGCGCAGCATGCCAGGATCCACCTCCTCGTCATGTTGATAGCCGGGCGGCGGATAGACGGTGTTACAGCCGACCTTGTCCGCCACGCCCATGTCCCGTTGCAGCATGCAGACATCGTGGCTACCGGGGCCGCCATCCAGCTTGTCGATGCCGGGGCCGCCCCAGAGGACGTCGTGATCGCCAGGACCACCGAACATTATCTCGGCGCCAGGACCGCCAAACAGCCAGTCGTCTCCAGGACCACCGTACAGAATGTCGTCACCGCGAGCACCCATCAGCGAGTCGTTACCTGGTCCGCCGCACGCGATGTCGTCGCCGGCATCGGTGTGTACCACGTCGTTGCCGGAGCCCGCAATGATGACATCGTCCTGGTCACTACCCAGGATCAGGTCATGGCC
This sequence comes from Gammaproteobacteria bacterium, assembly GCA_030618475.1. Lineage (GTDB taxonomy): Bacteria > Pseudomonadota > Gammaproteobacteria > DSM-19610 > DSM-19610 > Thiogranum. The sequence goes on from JAUXDG010000127.1 coordinate 6,799, forward strand.
CTCGGTGCCCACGCAGGTGGCCGGCTTGTCGTGGCATTGAGGCACCTTTGTCATGCCCGGCGGCAGGTATGGACATTTGATCACTGTGTGCGCCGGGTAATAGTCGGGAAACTGATCACCGGCAACCTCCGGACCGAGCGCCAGTACAGACCCCGAAAACAGCATACTGGCGGCAAGGGACAAGGCAATGGAAGCAAAACGCTGCGTTTGGCAGCTAAAGGAACTAAAGGTGTCAGAGCACTTTAATAAAAGTTTCTCTAAATTTTGAATTCTTGAACGGCCATCCGGCCACAATAGCAAGTCTGATAGATTTGTACTCATATCGCACTCTCCCCGATAACTATATGCATACTCATTGAAACTAATGTGCATCAACTGCAAACCACAAAACGTAAATAAGAAATTAACGAAATAGTGAAGATCAAATGAAATAATATCCTTAAAGATCCTGAGTATTAAACTACACTTACTTCTTCTGGAAAATATTGATATATGTCATGTTTTACTGACATTATGTATATGCGTATTAGATCGGTAAATGAGGAGAAGGGTGACTAATAATAAAATTGAATCGTGCCTCCCAGAGAAAAATCAGGACTGCCGTTGCTTAAACCTTTGGACAGGTAAAAGTAAACGTCACGGGTTTTGGCTACAGGCTGACTATAAAAAATAGAAAGCTCAAGCGGCTCTTCCGAATCATCTG
>JAUXDG010000118.1 GCA_030618475.1 Gammaproteobacteria bacterium
CCCCACCCACTGGCGGCGTTCGACCTGACTGTTGAACGCCGCCCGCCAGTGCCCGGCCACAGGAAAGCCCAGCCGGTAAGCGAGAAGCGCAGGAAGTCGGACCTGGATCTGTCGCTCGCCAGCTGCGGGCTAACCGGGCTGCTTTCGAGCCTGTTCAATCGGCAATGACTGTCGTTTCTTATAATGGGCTGTTTTAGTATGATGAGGACACGCGTTGTAAAATCCCGATAGGATCGTGATGGATTATGAAGCAGAGAATGGCCAAAACAGCCAGAAAGACGATAAGAAAAACGAGGGTCTCTTTTTACTGCTAATCAGTGTTCATGGCTTGATCCGGGGGGAGAACCTGGAGCTTGGCCGGGATGCCGATACCGGCGGCCAGATCAAGTATGCACTGGAGCTCACCCGCGCCCTGGCGCAGCAGCCCGAGGTCGCGCAAGTGGTTCTTCTGACAAGGCGGATCGAGGATGCGCAGATCGACGATGATTATGCGCAGGCAGTTGAAGAACTGGGTAACGGTGCGCGGATCGTTCGGCTCGACGCGGGCCCGGCAGACTACCTGCCCAAAGAAGCACTCTGGGATCATCTGGACACCTTTACTGACAATGCGCTGACTTACCTTCGTTCCATCGGCGAAGCCCCTGACCTTGTTCACAGTCATTATGCAGACGGAGGCTATGTCGGCAGCCGCCTGTCGCACCAGCTTGGCATTCCCCTGATCCACACTGGTCATTCGCTCGGTCGGGTCAAACGCCGACGCCTGCTGGCAGCCGGTCTCGATTCCACGACAATCGAACAGCGTTACTGCATGTCGCGACGCATCGAAGCCGAAGAGCAGACACTGGCCAGTGCCGAACGGGTTATCACCAGCACCTCCCAGGAAATTGAGCAGCAATACGAACTCTATGACCATTACCAACCGGAACAGATGCGCGTCATTCCGCCGGGCACGGATCTGCTCCACTTCCACCCGCCACAGGGCGATGAGTGGCAAAACCCTATTGCAGAGGAAATCTGCCGTTTCCTCCGCGACCCTCAAAAACCCATCATCCTGGCGCTGTCACGCCCTGACACGCGCAAGAACATCGGCGCTCTTGTCACCGCTTTTGGAGAATCCGAGGAGCTGCAGACTGCGGCCAACCTGCTGGTAGTGGCTGGCAACCGGGATGACATTTCGGAGCTGGACGAGGGGGCGCAGGAAGTTTTGACCGACCTGCTGCTGCTCATCGACCGTTACGACCTGTATGGTAAAGTAGCCTACCCGAAACATCATGGCTCGGAAGATGTACCGCTGATCTATCGCCTTGCAGCGGCTTCCGGAGGCGTGTTCGTCAACCCGGCATTGACAGAACCTTTCGGCTTGACACTGATTGAAGCCGCGGCCAGCGGGCTGCCTATCGTAGCAACGGAAGACGGTGGCCCACGCGATATCATTTCCAATTGCGAAAACGGGCTGCTCATCGACCCCCTGGATACATCAACAATCACTGACGCCCTGCTGCAGGTACTGTCTGACTGGGAAGGCTGGCAACAAAAGTCGTCCAACGGCCTGCAGGGCGTACGCGAACATTACTCATGGCAAGCCCACGCTGTTCGCTACCTGGAAGTGGTTCGTCCCATCATAGATAAAACCGAGGCACTGGTTCGCCAACCGCCTCGCACACGCCGTGCGATGCTGTACCACGACAGGGCTATTATTACCGACCTCGACCAGAACCTGCTCGGCGACCCGAAGTCCCTCGCGATACTCGTCAAAGTCCTTCGCGAAAACCGGAAATGTGCCACCTTTGGTATTGCCACCGGCCGGCGCCTGGAATCGGCGCTGAAAGTGATGAAACAATACGGCATTCTCGAACCCGATGTGCTGATTACAAGTGGTGGCACTGAAATCCATTACGCCCCCAAACTGACACAGGACAGGGGCTGGCCGCGACACATCGAATACCACTGGGCACCCAGCGCTGTACGCCGTGTGCTGGACCAACTGCCGGGACTTGAACTGCAGCCCAGAACGGAGCAGAGCCGCTTCAAAATCAGCTATTATATTGACCCTCGAAATGCACCCGGTCTGGATGAAATCAACAAGCTGCTTCATCAGGAAGAGCTGTCCGTCACTGTCAACCTCTCTTTCGGCCAGTTTCTGGACGTATTACCGATCAGGGCGTCGAAGGGGTTCGCACTCCGCTACTTTGCACACCGTTGGGACATTCCTCTGGAACATGTGCTGGCCGCGGGCGGTTCGGGAGCTGATGAAGACATGATGCGCGGCAATACCCTGGCCGCCGTCGTCGCCAACCGCCACGACGAGGAGCTGTCGCAGCTGGTTGATATGGATCGTATCTACTTCGCCAAACAATCGTACGCCGGAGGAATTCTCGAGGCTCTGGACCATTACGACTTCTACAATAACTGTACCGTACCAAGCGCTGATGGAACCGTATGAATCAACCCAAACTTCTATTATGTACGGATCTCGACCGCACCCTGCTTCCGAATGGGACACAGTCTGAATCTCCTCAGGCAAGACAATATTTCACCCGACTGACCGAACGTCCGGACGTTACGCTGGTGTATGTCACCGGACGCCATAAGCTGCTCGTGCAGCAAGCGATCAAATGCTACTGCCTGCCCCAACCCGACATGGTAATCAGTGACGTCGGCACTAAAATCTATGATCTGCGCACCGGAGACTGGACGACATGGCGGGATTGGGAGAAGGAAATCACGCCTGACTGGGCTGGGCAGACCCATGCGGACCTGTGCGAGCTGTTTCACGACCTCACGCCGCTGAATCTGCAAGAACGCGAAAAGCAGAACACTCATAAGGTGAGCTATTATGTCTCCCTGTACGAAGACAAAGATAAATTGATCCAGAAAATGGACGAACGTCTGACGCAACGCGGTATTAACGCCAGCCTGATCTGGAGTATCGACGAACCCACTGCAGTCGGGTTGCTTGATGTTCTGCCACGTGGTGCCACCAAGTTGCATGCCATCGAATTTCTTCGAGAACGGCTGGACTATGCGCTGACTGAAACAGTGTTTGCCGGCGATTCGGGAAACGATCTGCCAGTACTCACCAGCAGATTACCGGCGGTGCTGGTTCTGAACGCAGCAGAAACGGTTCGTGAAGCAGCCAGGGCGGGAGCAGAACGATCAGCTAATCTCGACGCGATCTATTTTGCCAAAGGTGGCTTTCTGGGCATGAACGGCAACTACAGCGCCGGCATCCTGGAGGGCGTCGCCCACTACCGGCCCGAACTGCGATCATGGCTTCAGGAATCAGGTGGGGCTGAATATGCCGATTAATGTCATGACTCGAGCTATTACTAAGGCGTACAGAAGTTGGTCGACATAAGCTTGAGGGACCGTCGGCCGCATGGACGCGGCCGTCGAGCGCACAGGGATGTATTCAAAGCGTGTCCAGAAAGCTTATGTCGACCAACTTCTGTACGCCTTAGTATCTTCACCGCAGTACTTTTGGAACTGCCTGCCTCATGAACGGACGAATTCATCCTCTGCGGGACGCCGCAAGCTATGCCAAAAGTCACCGTAACGAACTGTTTAACTTTCTGCATCAGTTGAGGACGCTGAAACAGCGGTTCCTGTTACGCAGCAGTATCCAGGACGTCTTTGAGCTCGTCTGCAGCGAAGACGAATCCGCTACGCTACGCACAAGCCCCATAGCCACAGTGGTCGACTGGTGCCAGGAAGCGGCGATGGACGATGCCTGGATCTGTTTTGCCTTGCGCCTGCGGGTAGCGCGCTGGATGTATGTCCGCATTCATCCTGAAACACTGGACATGGAGACCATCGGCGTGTCCGAATTCCTGGCATTCAAGGAAAGGCTTGCCACCGGTGGTCCCGACAATCAATGGATGCTGGAAGTGGATCTGGAACCCTTCTCGCGCGAGTTCTATAAGCTGCACGAATCAGAATCAATCGGTCGCGGCGTCGAATTCCTCAATCGCCGCCTGTCAAGCCAGCTATTCCAGGATCTCGGAAAAGGCGACCAGAAACTGCTGGATTTTCTCCGCGTGCACAAATACCGCAGTCAGCAGTTGATGCTCAATGACGATGTGGAAAGCGTCTCCGACCTGCGCAAGGCCCTGCGCCAGGCTGAGACACTTCTGCGCAAGCTGAACCAGGAAATACCCTGGGATAGCGTTGCCCATGATCTTCGCTCAACCGGTTTCGAGCCCGGTTGGGGAGACAAGGTTGCACGTATCCGCGAATCCATGCGCCTGTTGCTGGATATCCTGGAGGCACCCTCCCCGGCGGCACTGGAACTGTTCCTCGGACGGGTACCGATGATCTTTTCCCTGGCGATCCTCTCACCGCACGGGTATTTCGGCCAATCGAACGTCCTCGGGCGTCCCGACACCGGTGGCCAGGTCGTCTACATCCTCGACCAGGTACGGGCACTGGAACGCGAAATGCGGCGGCGCCTGCATGAACAGGGCATCAACATCGAACCGCAGATCGTGGTCCTTAGCCGACTGATTCCGGAGGCTGAAGGTACCACCTGCGACCAGCGCATCGAGGAGATCTCCGGCACCAATAACGCACGCATCCTGCGCGTGCCCTTCCGCAACGCAGGCGGTGAGGTGATCCCGCACTGGATATCACGCTTCGAGATCTGGCCGTACCTGGAGCGATACGCGAGCGAAGCGGAACGGGAAATGATCGCTGAACTGAGCGGTCAACCCGACCTGATTATCGGAAATTATTCTGACGGCAACCTGGTTGCCTCACTGATGTCCCAGCGCCTCGGCATCACCCAGTGCAATATTGCCCACGCCCTGGAGAAAACCAAATATCTCTACTCTGACCTCTTCTGGCATGACAATGATGCGCACTATCATTTTTCCTGCCAGTTTACCGCCGACCTGATCGCCATGAACACCGCGGATTTCATTATTACCAGCACCTACCAGGAGATTGCCGGTACCGACGATACGCTGGGGCAATATGAAAGCCACACCGCGTTCACTATGCCGGGCCTGTACCGCGTGGTGAACGGCATTGATGTCTACGACCCTAAATTCAATATCGTTTCACCGGGTGCCGACGCCGACGTCTACTTCCCTTATAGCGACAGCGGAAGGCGCCTGGCCCACCTTGAGCACGATATCGAACAACTGATATATGGTCGGGAGACAGCCGAGAACATCCGCGGCGTGCTTGGCGATACAGACAAACCGCTGCTGTTCACCATGGCGCGTCTGGACCACATCAAGAATATCACCGGGCTTGTCGAGTGGTATGGCAGTTCGGCTGAATTACGCGATCGGGTTAACCTTCTGGTGATATCCGGACACGTGGATCCGGCACGCTCAAGCGACACAGAAGAACGCGCCCAGATCGAGAAGATGCATGAACTCATGACACGCCATGGCCTCGATGATCAACTACGCTGGCTGGGCCTGCACCTGGAAAAACCGTTTGCCGGCGAAATCTACCGCTTCGTGGCCGATCATCACGGAGCGTTTGTCCAACCCGCCCTGTTCGAAGCCTTTGGTCTGACGGTGATTGAAGCCATGAGTTCAGGTTTGCCGACCTTTGCCACCTGTTTCGGTGGTCCGCTGGAAATTATAGAGGATGGTGTCTCGGGCTTTCATATCGATCCCAACCACGGCGACCAGGCGGCCACCGGCATGGCGGAATTCTTCTACCGCTGCGGACAGCAGGACGACTATTGGAAGAGTATCTCTGATGCCGGACTGCAACGTGTTGCAGAACGCTATACCTGGGACCGCTATGCGGAAAAGATGATGACCCTGTCGCGCATTTATGGCTTCTGGAAATACGTGAGCAATCTGGAACGCGCAGAAACCCAGCGCTACCTGCAGATGTTTTACAGCCTCCAGTTCCGGCCGCTTGCGCAACAGCTTGAACGATAGACCGCCATCATTTATCTACCGGAGTCAGGTATGTTTTATCCAAGACAAGCATGGATCGTTTTCCTACATAGCCTTGTTGTTCTGCTGTTGTCCGCTTGCGGCCGGGTGCCGGAGCTGAATGTCGTTGCCACACTGGATGAGGTGCCCGGAAATATTACCGTAACGCCGGATAAGCGGATTATATTCAGCCTTCACCAGTTTTTCTCGCCGGACTGGCGCGTTGCGGAATGGACGCAACAGGGTATTAAGCCATTCCCGAATCCAGGTATCGCTTCCGCAAATGATCCCGATATCACCCTGCACTCGGTGCTGGGACTTCAAAGTGACAGCAAAGGCATTGTGTGGATGCTGGATAACGGCATGCGCGCTAGTGAGACACCGAAGCTGGTCGCCTGGGATACGCGGCAGAACAAATTACATAAAGTCATTATGTTGCCCGACCCCACCACACCAGCCGATGCCTTTGTCAACGACCTGGCCGTCGACGAAACGCACAACAGCATCTATATTACCGACCCGGCCGGCGGCGACAACGCAGCCCTGATTGTTGTCGATATCAGCAGCGGTGACGCCAGGCGCGTGTTGCAGGGTCACCAGAGCGTGGTGCCGGAAGAGTTGGATTTGATCATTGCTGGCGAAGCGCTCGAGATCAGGCAAGCGGATGGTTCTACTGTCCGTCCACGGGTCGGGGCCAACCCCATTGCCCTGGGTACCAGTAACGAATGGTTGTATTACGGACCGATGCACGGCACCTCCCTGTATCGCATTCGTGTCAACGATCTGCTGGATCGGGAGATCGAAGCCGAGGCGCTGGCTGACAAGGTGGAACGTTACGGACGCAAACCGATCAGCGATGGCATATCAATCGATAGTGACGGCAATGTCTATATTACCGATCTGGCAAACAATGCCATTGGAGTGATCGATCATTCACGGGAATATCGCATTTATATCACGGACGAACGCCTGTCATGGCCGGATGCACTCAGCTTCGGCCCCGATGACAGACTGTATACCGTGAGTAATCAACTGCACAAATCGGCGCTGTTACATGGCGGTGAGGAAACCGCAAAGCCACCCTATTATATCTTTTCCTTTACACCACTGGCGGCTGGCGTGAGCGGTCGTTGAAAAAAGACGCCAGCCGTAGCTGGCGTTCGACAACCGGCCAGCTAAGAAACGCGCTGACCTCTGCCTCTGCCATATCATGCGGATGGCGTTTTTTTGTAGTACATTAGAATTTAATTTTTAAGGAAAGAGATACGCACATGACTCAATACATTATTACTTACCTGGGTGGCGATCAGCCATCTAGCCCAGAGGAAGGTAAGGAACATTTCGCGAAATATAAAGAATGGTTATCTTCATTGGGCGACTCAGCAGTTAGTCCTGCTAATCCGTTTAAGAATACGAGCACAGTAAATTCTGACGGTACTGTCACCACTGGGAGCACAACGTCAATGTCTGGTTACACTATAATTGAAGCTGATTCTATGGACACGGCACTGGAGATTGCAAAAGCTTGCCCGTTTCTTGATATCGGCGGTTCACTTGAGGTGTCAGAGTTAATACAGATGCCAGGCTAAAAAGAAACAAAACAAGGCCAATTAACTCGGACATTTTTCTACGCTGCGCTTCGCAAAATACCGTTAATTGATGCATGACTTTTGAGTTTCGGGATAGCAATACTTATGTAGTCAATTATGAGGATTATCACTGATGGGTACGCATCCACCACATCCTGGGGGATTTATTAGAGAAATATATGTGGCGCCTTACGAGCTCAGCGTTCGGAAGGTTGCGGACAGTCTTGGGGTTTCTCCTTCCACACTGAATCGGCTGCTGAATGGTCAGAGCAATATATCACCAGAAATGGCGTTACGCCTATCCAAGGCATTAGGAAGGTCTCCAGAGAGCTGACTGGCCATGCAGGATCAATATGACCTTTGGCATGCTCGAAAGAGCGTTAATCTTAAACAGGTAAAGAAGCTTGACGTGTCGGCTGCATAACGAATAAGGTTAGGTTGGATATCAAGCAGGGTCTTGAAATCAAATACCAAGTCGGAGGCCAAGCGGTC
>JAUXDG010000145.1 GCA_030618475.1 Gammaproteobacteria bacterium
ACCCACCAGGTGCCGGCCAGCAGAAACAGGGCAATCGCTGCCTTGCCTTCATGACTGAGCGGAAAGTGTCTGCCGGCGGGATCGACGGCGTCCGCCAGGGGGGCAATGAGATACAGCCAGAAGAACAGGCCCAGGCCCAGACAGATAAACACCAGTCGCCTGGTATCAATGCGGGGTTTCTTTTTACTGACGTAGATGCGTTGTTTGCCGAAAGCGCCTGGCATATTCAGAGATCTCTGATTGCTCTGGCGGTATGCTGAAACAGGTCGACCAGGCGTACCACTCCCAACACCTGGTTATCCGCCTCGACCACGGGTAGCATGCGCACATTGCGTGCCAGCATCAGGTACGCGCACTTCCCAAAAGGATCATCCAGGCAAACCGTGTCTTCCACCAGGGTCATGACCTGGTGTACCGGTTTTCCGGTTTCCTCCCGGATTTTCAGGGTGAATCCTTCCTGCCAGATCAGCGACAAGGCGGTAAAGTCTTCCGGGATGCCTTCGAATGGATGGTAATATTTATAGGCGGGTGGTTTGCCGTGCTGAAAGTCGGCGACGGCGTGGATCAGATCCCGCATGGTCAGATAGCCTTTCAAACGCCCGTCGTTGTCGTGCACCAGCATGGATCGGTAGCGGGTGTGCGCTTCCAGTGCGCTGTTCAAGACAGCGAAAGCCTCGGCGATGGGCGCGTCTGCGTCAATATGGGGATACTCGTCAATGGAGACATACACGTCCCGCACGTTTAATTTGTCTAACATGGCGCCTGCCCCGGCCGGTAAAAAGAGTGATGCTGATCTGATGCCGGAAACATGTCCGGCCTGGATAATCGTGCCGGTGATGGTGCGATTTGGCAAGGTATTTAAGCACTTGGGTCTGGAATTATTATCGGAATAGGATACTATGCGCCCCATGAGCCTTCGCCATCCGCCTGTCAGGTCTTATTCCGAGCTTATTGCCTGTCACGAATGCGACACGCTCAGTCAGATTCCGACGCTGGCCCCCGGGCGTGCGGCACGCTGCCGCTGCTGTGGAAGCGTTTTATTGCGTAATCCCAAGGGTGGACTGGACCGTCCCATCGCGCTCTATAGCGCGGCATTCATTCTGCTGCTGCTGGCCAATGCGTTCCCTTTCCTGACGCTGGAAATTCAGGGCCGCTCGGAGGTCACCAACATCTTTGGCGCCTCCAGGGCGCTGTATGAGGCGGGTATGGGCGAATTGGCGGTGGTGGTTTTTCTCACCACTATTGTGGCGCCGGCCTTGCTGATTACCAGCAGCCTGTATGTCCTGCTGGCTGTGCGCTTGCGCCGGCCACTGCCGGCCTTGCGGACCCTCCTGGCCTGGGTCAGTCAGCTGCAACCCTGGGTGATGCTGGATGTGTTCATGCTGGGTGTGCTGGTGGCCTTTGTAAAGCTGGGTAATATGGCGACCATGCATGTCGGTATCTCTCTGTTCGCCTTTGTCGGTCTGATCCTGGTGTCGGCGGCGGCGACCTCGGCGTTTGAACCCCACCTGCTGTGGCAGCAGATCGGCTACCGGAGGGGCAAACCTCATGCGGGCTAGGGATGTGGGGCTGGCGAGCTGTCATAGCTGCGGGCTGCTGCTGCACCTTCCCGGCGCCGGGCACACCCACTGTCCGCGTTGCGGTTCGGCCATGCATTTTCGCAAAGTCAACAGTATCAGCACCACCTGGGCGTTTCTGCTGGCCGCCATGATCGCCTATGTGCCGGCCAACCTGTATCCGGTCATGACGGTGGTGTCATTCGGCAAAGCTCAGTCCGATACCATTATGAGCGGTGTAATCTACCTGTTTTTGCACGGTGACTGGCCGCTGGCGTTGATTGTTTTCGTGGCCAGTGTGCTGGTGCCCTTGTTGAAAATGTGCGCCCTCGTGTATCTTCTGATTTCGGTGCAGCGCAAGTCGCATTTGCGCAAACACCAGCGGACCCGCCTGTACCGGATCGTTGAGCTGGTGGGGCGCTGGTCGATGGTCGATATCTTTGTCGTCGCACTGCTGGCGGCGCTGGTCAATGTGGGCGCCATCGCGACCATTGAACCCGGCGTGGGTGCGATTGCCTTTACCAGCGTGGTGATACTGACCATCTTTGCGGCCACCAATTTCGATCCCCGGCTGATCTGGGATCGATAGTCAGCGAGCAAAAAGGAGAAAAAATGGTAGCCTCGAATCAGCCGCCCGAACTTGAAGATGTACCCGATGCCATCGTCGATGAGGCGGTGAAAGGATTTCCGGTCGTCTGGTTGTTGCCGCTGGTCGCGCTGCTGGTGGGCGGATGGCTGTATTACAAAACCCTGTCCGAGAAGGGCCCGGCGATCACCATCAGCTTTGAGACCGCCGAGGGTATCGAAGCCGGCAAAACCCAGATCAAGTTTCGCGATGTAAGCTTCGGTCTGGTCGACGATGTGGATATTGCCGATGATTTGAAAACCGTCGTGTTAACGGCAACCATGGAAGCCGGCACGGCGCAGTATCTCACCGATGCCAGCCGCTTCTGGGTCGTCAAGCCGCGTGTCGGTGCGAGCGGCGTCACCGGCCTGGGCACCCTGCTCAGTGGCGCCTATATCGCCTTTGAGCCCAACACGACAGGCAAGAAACAGAAGTCCTTTGTCGGGCTGGAAAAGCCGCCGATCGTGAGTCAGGACAAGGAAGGCAGCCGTTACCGGCTGCGCACGGAAACGCTGGGATCCCTGTCGGTGGGCGCACCGGTTTATTTTCGTCAATTTGATATCGGCGAAGTGACCGACTACCAGCTGGCGGCCGATTACAGCTATGTCGATGTGGGTATTTTTGTTCAGTCGCCCTACGATGATTATGTACGCGAACGGACCCATTTCTGGAATGTCGGCGGCATCAGTATGTCCATGGATGCATCGGGCGTCAAAGTGGAGATGGAATCCCTGGTGGCCCTGCTGAGTGGCGGCATTGCCTTTGAGACACTGCCCGAATTTGCCGGTTCGCCGGCGGCCAGCGAAGGGGCGGTCTTCCCGCTCTACAAGAATCGTGCAGAGAGCCTGGCACGACCGATTACAGAGGTGATCAGCTATGCGCTGAAATTCACCGGTACGGTGCGTGGACTCAGTATCGGTGCGCCGGTGGAGTATCGCGGCATTCGCGTCGGTACCGTGAAAAACATCATGCTCGGCAAAGATCCACAGCATGAGGGGGTTGTCAGCCCGGTTGTGGTCATGGATATCGAACCCCAGCGTATCATGGGGTATCGTGATGTGGATGACAGTGACCCGAGCCGGCGGGAGGCCAGGGCGTTGGAAACCCGTCCGCAGCAACGCATAGCGTTCCTGGTCGAGAAGGGACTGCGCGCACGCTTGCAGACCGGGAGCCTGGTGACGGGACAGTTGTTTGTGGATCTGGATATTTTTCCCGATGCGGAGCCGGCAACGGTGATCACTGGGGGCCTGTACCCGGAAATCCCCACCTTGCCGAATTCGTTGCAGGGCATCATTGCCAGTGTTAACAAGATACTCGACAAGATTGAGCAATCCAATCTGGAGGAGACGCTGACCAACCTCAATGTGCTGATGGTTTCAACCAGCAGCTTGATGTCTTCGCTTGAGCGGGATGCCCCTGCGCTGCTCAAGGAGATGGGCACAACACTGCAGACAGCCAACGGCACCCTGGCAGCGCTGGAGGCGACGGTTTCGGCGGACGGTGAGATTGGCAATCAGCTTCAGGACGCCCTGAAAGAATTCGGTGCAGCGGCACGTTCGATCCGGGTGATGGCGGAGTACCTGGAACGCCATCCGGAGGCGATGTTAAAAGGCAAGAGTGGCAACCGTTAAAGGATCCCATGATGAGTAAATACAGTTTATGGTTTGTTGTAGCAGTGGTAGTGTTGCAGGCCGGCTGCAGTATCGGTAAGCCGTCACGCCCGGCAGATTTCTATGTGTTGAGTGAGGAACCGGCGCCGCCGGTCAGCGGGCGGCAGGATCCGGCCAGCCCGCTGTTGCTGGGGCTGGGGCCGCTATCGATGTCGGATGTGTTTGACCGGCCGCAGATCGTCACACGCCCCGATCCCAATCAGGTCAAGCTGGCCGAGTTCGATCGCTGGGCCGGTGACCTGAAGAAAAACCTGGAGCAGGTACTGGCCCGGAACCTGATGAGCCGCTTGAATACCGACAGCGTGGTCGCATTTCCCTGGTCGAGTCGCAATGAGCCCGATTTTCAGATTGCCGTGCACTTTTTCCGCCTGGACGGCGACGTTGGACAGCTCGCCAGGATCGAGGGGGTGTGGCGTCTGCTGGACGGCGCGAAGGGCTGTGAACTGACCGCCCGTAGTTTCAAGTTTGAACAACGGCCGGCGGGATCGGGCTACGCTGAATTCGTCAGCGCCATGAGTCACGCGGTTGCCAGGCTGAGCCAGGAGATTGCACAACAGGTGGCGGCGACTGAGCCGGGTTGTCGGGCTGGAAACTAATTATGGAGCAGGTCAGGGCGGTTGTCCCGCTGACCATCTCGACCTGATGCCGTTCGGCACCGTAATCGGTAGTACCCTGCCGCGTAACTCACCAAAGAACCCGCTCTAACCAATGTTAGGGCGGGTCGGGATTGCCAGTTATCGGGCACCACTTCAAGATACTGTTAGAAGGAGAGTCCCAGGGTTGATCCCTCGTCACTGAAATCCGTTCAGATTTATAGCTGAATGGTACTAAGTTAAGCCTATTTAGCCCATTGTAGGGTCGAATTCATTCGACCAACCACGTTGCCATTCCATCTATCATCCCGGATACAGCCACAATGTGGGTAGCCGCCAACAGCTACTGGCCGAATAAATTCGGCCCTACAGAGGAACAGCCGCCTTAACTTAGTGCCATTCGTGTTTGATTAAAAGCACATGCTGGGCTTCGTTCCTCAGCCGCAACCTACACGGAACTGACTTTTACGACACCCTCCTCCGGGAGAGGGGATCAAAATAGGATAACTGCTAAGGCCTTGCGACAGCTACCCTCTTTGGGACAGTGCGAGGCTGAATGAACACAAGTATAGGGACGTTAGTATAGGAACGTTCCGCAACTGCTCGACAAGGGATCCGCGCCACTTGAAAACGGTTTTGGTGCGCACGGTCGGACATCCAAACTATGTGGAGGATCGACCTTCAGGATTGAGCAGCCGGGAACAGAAGCAAATCGGACATGTTCTGCTCAGTACTTCAAGGTAACCGAAGGCGATTCACCGAACGTCTGTCTGTATTCGACCGCGAATTTTCCAAGGTTAGAGAATCCATAGTGGGTAGCGACTTCAGTCACTGTGGTCGAATCCGCGTCTGCTCCGAGCAGGTCCCGGTAAACGGTATCCAGCCGGCGCGTTTTCAGAAATGCCATCGGGCCGAAACCGTGCCGTTTGGCGAAACCGCGTGACAGGGTGCGAATCGATACACCCGCGGCAGCCGCCAGATCCGCCTGTGAGACAGGGGCGGTCAGGCTTGCATTGAGGTATTCCTCGGCACGTGCCAGCGCCGCTCTGTTTTCCACACGCTCACTGTGCCTGTTGTTATCGCCCCTTGTGCCGCTGGCCATGATAAGCCCGGCTATCAGTGCATCTTCTTTTTCCATGATACTGATGCTTGAATCCGGACTGGATTCAGTCCGATGCAATTCACACCACAGCATGGCAAGACGCCGGGACAGCAACAGGCCGCTCGGGCTGGATATTGCAATTCTGTTACCGATTGTCGGGTATAACGGTTCTTCTGCTGCAGTCAGTTTAAGTGCATACTCCCGCAGCGGCGCCAGGAACAGGTTGGCAGCCAGTACGCGAACGCCCTCGCTGGCTTCGAGTGAGAGTTCCCGGTCAGGTCTCAGAATGTGGATATCGTGCTGGAAGTGAGCCCCCTGGTTGTTCTCGGTGAATGGCCTGCCGAGGGGAAGGCGCAAAGCAATATAGTTGTGCGGGGGGGCGATGAAAATCTTCATCGTATCAGCCTGAATGCTATAAACTGCGAGCCTGCTTGATTGTCTGGCGCAGACTTTGGCATGGAATTTTGATGTTTTCACTGGCCGGACATTCAGACTACCGACCATGGGCGCTATGACCGTTTCGAGGCGTTCCGGATCCCTTGTTGAAAACTTGAAAAAATGTCCCATACTTTTTGCCCGGTTGTGTTATGAATTGTCCCAAATAGGATAGCCGCTGCTTGCCGGGTTTTCCATACTCCGGCTCAGAAGCGCAGCGTGCAGAAGAGCAGGCCTGCCTGGGCGGACGCGGAATTCGATCCGTTTGATCTAAGTCAAGGCGCATATGGTCTACGCGCATATAGTCTAGAATGTACATCACAGTGGTGATAAACGCAGCCTGCTTCAGGGCTTGCTTGATCTCGCCGCCACCACTGCACGCATTGCCGGCATCTATGTGCCGCGTTGGAAGCGAGACGGGGAGTTGTCGTACAGTCCTTTTGTGCAGCGCAGCTCGTGTTCACCTGCAGTTGACGGAGGTTGAATCATGGCAACAGACACACCAGACACACCGGAAACCAGCGACCCGAAAGATCAGGACCCGAAAGGTCAGGACAGCGGTTCATCGGCCAGCAACCGCGACGACTTGCCTGCCGAGCCCTCACGACGCGCCTTTATGCAGCGTGTCGCCATTGGCGGTGGCGCTGCACTGTTGGCGGGTGGCGCCACTTACGGGGCGACCCAGGTGGCGCTGCAGGGGCGTCGCGACGACGACGAGTGGCTGAAAACCGACTCGACCTTCAAACCGATGGACCAGCGGGACGTGATTCTCACCTTCGCCTACAGCAAGAAGCAGAATGAACTGCATCCCGACCGAAGCACGCAGTACAGCAAGCTCAACGACAAACAGTTCGATTTTCACGATGGCGCGATGCACTTCGAGCACCGGCTGCCCTGGGACAACAACAAGCCCGGCTACACCCAGAAGGATCGCGCCTTGCACCATGCGGCGTGGTATCCGCTCGACGCGTCCGAATCGCATACAATGGCCTATTGTCAGCCCAATACGCGCATGTTGAGGTGGGATCAATCCGA
>JAUXDG010000090.1 GCA_030618475.1 Gammaproteobacteria bacterium
AGCAAAGAAAAAGGTTGCTAAGAAAAAAGTGGCCAAGAAAAAGGCAGCCAAAAAGAAGGTTGCCAAAAAGCGTCCTGCGACGAGGACAGCAGTCCGCTAACCAGCACTCCGGTGTTAAAAAAGGCCTGCGCAAGCAGGCCTTTTTTTGTTCATTGAAAACAATATGTTATTGTATTTATTGTATTTTGTTGATTCCCTCAAAGCACCGCCCTGGACCAGACTTCGGTAATAGCCCCTCACTTCAGAACCCGGCACAAACGCTGTAACACAGTCACACTGCCCAGCGACGACCAGTCTCCGACCTTGCAGATCAGTTGGTCTGACCCTCATCCTTGCACATGCTTAGCTCTATACAGTTGAACACTGAACTGTCCGAACCCTTGATAAACGCCCCTCGGGCAGCGCAGTGTGTCATCCAGGAAATGTGCCGCTGCACCTGCTACCTGAGCTTGCATACCCTGCATATGTGCGTATTGTGCTACCGCTAACACCATCTACACCGACACACGAATATCATCTCTTGAAAACCCCAGTTGTTAGCGTCGTTTTACCGTACCGGAATGCGGCCTCCACGCTTGACGAGTGCCTGCAGTCAATCCTCGTGCAAAGCTATACAGACTTCGAGTTACTCATGATCAACGACCATTCCAATGATGAGTCGGAGCAGATCGTGACACATTACCGGAAACAGGATAAGCGACTACGTGTACTGGCATCACCACAAAAAGGGCTGGTTGCAGCTTTAAACTTCGGTCTGCAGACGGCAAAGGGCAAATTCATTGCTCGAATGGATGCCGATGACCGGATGCGGCCCGACCGTCTGAGGCAGCAGGTGGAAACGCTGGAAATGCACACAAGCTGGTCCCTGGTGGCATGTCAGGTACATCTTTTCCCCGAACAAAGCATCCAGGCAGGTTATCAGGAATATATCCGCTGGCAAAACCAGTGCCTGACAGCCGCTGACATCGCTGCAGATATCTATCTGGAGTCACCATTCGTGCATCCCTCAGTTACCTATCGCAGGGCAGATATCCTTAAACTGGGCGGCTATCGTGAAGGGAACTTCGCAGAAGATTACGACCTTTGGCTGCGCATGCATCAAGCCGGCCTCG
Source organism: Gammaproteobacteria bacterium (assembly GCA_030618475.1). Taxonomy (GTDB): domain Bacteria; phylum Pseudomonadota; class Gammaproteobacteria; order DSM-19610; family DSM-19610; genus Thiogranum. Next base: position 1,113 of record JAUXDG010000090.1, read on the forward strand.
GCATGGCAAAACTGCCAGAAATACTCCTGGACTGGCGCGACTCACCCCGGCGCCTGTCGCGTATTGATCCGCGTTGTTCTCAACAAGCCTTCGCTCAACTGCGCGCCCGTTACCTGGCCAAAGATTCCAGGCTGAAAAGCCATCGCCCCCTCGTCATGTGGGGCGCCGGACGTAAAACACGCCAACGCTGTCGCCTGTTAATGGAACAGGGATTTATGCCCATCGCCTGGGTCGATATCGACCCGAAAAAAATCGGCCATCAACTACATGGCGTACCGGTTGTTGAACCGGCCTGGCTACTGCAACAACACCCCAAACCGCTGGTATTGGTATATGTGCGTAATCACGGGGCACGCGAGGGCATCCAGGCCTTTCTGGCAAAGGCCACTTACCAGCGCAGCCGTGACTTCCTGTTTATTGGATAAAGCCCTGACCAAACAATAGATTGTTAAAGGTTCATCCGACCTCGCCGACATTCCCGGTATTACTAGGAAAAGGTCAGGGAAAACGAATGACCGAATCAACAGTAAACAAACCAACCATTCTTGTAGTCGACGATTCACGGCTGATGCGTGTGGCTGCACGCAAGATTTTGAAAAATGACTTCGAGATCCTGGAAGCGGAGGATGGAGAAATCGGCTGGGATGTTTTGCAGGTTAACCGCCAGATCGACCTGGTGATGTCGGACCTGTCCATGCCCAACCTGGATGGCCTGGGACTGTTGAAAAAAATCCGTGAGTCATCGGAACCACACTGCAAAGAACTCCCGGTGATAATAGTCACTGGCGCTGAAGATGATGATGGCAGCAAAAACATCGCTCTGGCTGCAGGTGCCAGCGACTTCATCACCAAACCGTTCGAATCCGTACAGTTGCTGGCGCGTGCCCAGGCGCAGGCAAAGCAACAACGTACCCAACAGGCGCTCCACGACAGCGAAACCAGCAAACAGCAACTGAAAAAACAGATCAGCGTGGATTCGTTGACCGGCCTGCCCAACCAAATGGCCTTCCTCAACAGTATTGAAAAAAGTCTTTCCTATAGCATCAGACACGGAACCGAGCTCGCTATACTCATGGTTCAGGTCGAGAAGTACAAGGCTCTGTTCCTGCGCCGTGGCAAACAAACCGCCGAAGAAGTGCTGCGCTGGCTTGGCGGCCTGTTAGGCGAAGGCAGGCGGCAGGAAGACACTGTCGCACGCTTTGACATGGATACCTTTGGCATTCTGTTGCCGTCTGCCAATCTGATGGGCGCCAGACGCGTCGCCGAGGAGTTACACCTTGCCATCAAACAGCAGGGGTTCAATATCGGTGATGAAACCGTGCCGGTCAACGTCACCATTGCCGTATCCAGCCCGTCTGTTCACGCACACATGAACTCCGCTGAATTACTGGCTGACGTAGGCGAAAAACTTAAAATTGCACAAAAAGCCGGTGGCGATCATGTGCAATACACGCTTGCTGAAACAACTCTGGAACAGCCTGTTCGGAAACCTGTTGCCATGGAACCCGGGCCAGTAAGCGTTGCCAGTATTGCCGACGTTCAGCAGGCCCTGCAGTCGCTATCGAGCGGCGATACCATCGAAAGTTCTACCGATGAACTGGCAAGGGCTGTGTTGCCCATACTGCAAGCCTGGAACCGGACGCATGAAAATAAGCACAGTGCCCTGCTTGCACAGCTCAAGTCTGCCCTGCAAGCTGGTGGTAACAAAGAACCGCTTACGGCATCACCGTCGGACACCTCGGCCGAATCATTATATTAGGGCCGCGGGAACAAATAATCATCCAATCTTGCTTGTCTTTTGGCCCAGCTTCTGTGTTGCGGCAAGGGTGACATAAAACGATGATGCGCCCCTTGCCGCGCCTTGACTCTGAGCCAAAATCCGGCGCAATCTTTGCACAACTATTTATTTCCGCAGCCCTTAATCGCCAATCCTTTGACATTAATCAGAGGCAGATACTTTTTTCGCGACTTGTCCCATGCAAAATGCGTCTTAAACCGCTAAAATAGCCATCTCCAGCAACCAGCCATGCGATTTCCGGCCATCATATGACAACAGCACAAGCTTTGACGCCGCATAGACAACACCAGTTTTCCTACCAAGAGCTCCTGAAATGCGGGCATGGCGAGCTGTTTGGCCCTGGCAATGCACGCCTGCCCCTGCCCCCCATGCTGATGTTCGACCGCATCGTCCATATCAGTGGAGAAGGCGGCGCCTACGGGAAGGGGCAGATTATTGCCGAACTCGACGTCAAGCCGGACTTATGGTTCTTCAAATGCCATTTCGAATCCGATCCTGTCATGCCGGGCTGCCTCGGCCTTGACGCTCTTTGGCAGTTGATCGGTTTCCACCTCGGCTGGCTGGGTGGCCCCGGCCACGGTCGTGCACTGGGTTCGGGTGAAGTAAAATTCAGCGGACAGATCACGCCCGACAACAAGCTCGCCACTTACCGGATCGATCTCAAGCGTGTCATCCAGCGCAAGCTGTTCATGGGCATTGCTGACGCCGTCATGGAAGTCGACGGCAAGGAAATTTATCACGCCAAAAGCCTGCGGGTTGGCCTGTTTACCTCTACTGAAAATTTTTAGGATACATTAGTATGCGGCGCGTAGTAGTTACCGGATTGGGCATCACTTCCAGCATCGGCACCAATCAGCAACAAGTCCTGGAATCCCTGCGACAGGGAAAATCCGGCATCGAGTTCTGCCCGAAATACGAAGAGCTGGGATTTCGCAGTCATATCCACGGTGCGGTTGATCTCGACCTCAACAGTCTTATCGATCGCAAGTTACGCCGTTTCATGGGCGACAGTGCTGCCTACAACTATATCGCCATGAAGGAAGCCATTGAGGATGCCGGTCTGGATGACGAGCAGGTCTCAAATCCCCGTACCGGCTTAATTGCCGGCTCTGGTGGCACTTCTACCGAGAATGTCTCTCTGGCAGTTGATCTGTTACGCGAAAAAGGCGCCAGGAAAGTGGGGCCGTTCATGGTGCCCCGCACCATGGGCAGCACCAATTCCGCCTGTCTGTGCACCGCCTACAAAATCAAGGGTGTCAATTATTCCATCAGTTCCGCCTGTTCCACCAGTGCACACTGCATTGGTAATGCAAGCGAATTGATCCAGTACGGCAAACAGGACATGGTGTTTGCCGGTGGCGGCGAAGAACTGCACTGGACACTGACGCTGTTGTTTGACGCCATGGGCGCGCTATCCTCCAAATATAACGATACACCGGAAACTGCATCACGTGCTTATGATGAAACCCGCGATGGCTTTGTCATTGCCGGCGGCGGTGGCATGCTGGTACTGGAAGAACTGGAACACGCCAGAGCACGCGGCGCGAAGATATACGCGGAACTGGTGGGCTACGGGGCCACATCCGATGGCTACGATATGGTGCAGCCATCCGGAGAAGGTGCCGTGCGCTGCATGCAACAGGCCATGGCAGGCGTTGATGCACCCATTGACTACATCAACGCCCACGGCACCAGCACACCGGTCGGTGATGTGCGCGAACTGGAAGCCATCAAGGCAACGTTTGGTGACAGCATACCGCCCATCAGCTCAACCAAGTCGCTGACCGGGCACTCTCTGGGTGCGGCCGGCGTACAGGAGGCCATCTACTCCGTGATTATGATGCAGAATGACTTCATCTGCGCATCCGCCAACATCCAGCAACTGGATCCGGCGGCGGAAGGTCTCCCCATTCAGCGCGAACGCAAGGATAACGCAAGTCTACGCACCGTCATGTCAAACAGTTTTGGCTTTGGCGGCACAAATGCCTCGCTGATATTCCAGCGCTTTGAGGACTAGACCGGATTTCTCACCACAAAGGTCACGAAGGAATTCTGTGACCTCAGCTAACAGCCTGTGCCTTACGATTCTTTTGTGATCATCACTTAACATGTTGTTCCTTTGTGACCTTCGTGTCCTTCAAGGTGAATTGCGTAGCAAGAGAGGGTACCCTGGGGCATGTGGTGAAATGTGGGCTACTTTAGTTCTTTCCATAGCCGCTCCAGCCGCTCGGGTGACACCTTGACCGAGGTTCCCAGTTCCTGGGCGAACAGAGACACGCGTAATTCCTCGATGAGCCAGCGGAATTCGATAAGCCCCGTGTTTGCCGGATTGCTGGCAAGCGCCTGATCACAGGCTTGCCGGTAACGCCTTACCACCGCGGACTGCTTACCATCGCGTTGGCTGTTTCCGGACAGCTTTTCCAGGCGTCGAATCGCCGCTCGAAGGTAACGGCCCAGATGCGGCAACCAGTTCAACGGGGTGGCGCTGATAAAGCCGGGATAAATCAGCTGCTGAACCTGCTCCCGCACCTCGCTGATGGCTGACAACAGTTGTGGGGATACCGCCCCCTTCAACAGGCGATTGAGCTCCTGATAAGCCTGCAAAGCCTCGAAGCTGCAGCGGCCAATCGAGGCACCCAGTTCAACCAGCTGTTGCTTGCCTGTGTCCAGCCTCTGCCTGAATGTTTCTGCATCCCGCACATTGGCATCGTCGTGCAGAAAAGCAGCCTGCATCACCGCCCGTTCCAGATCCGCCTGCAAAGCTTCGGCGCCTGCAACTGTACTGAACCACACTGTCTGTTTCTGCAGCTCGGGCACGCTACGCCTGATCTCTTTTATCATTCTCCCCGCTTTACGGCGAAACAATGCCAGCACGCCTTCCTTGTGTGACTTTACAGCTGATTCCTGCTGGTCAAACAAACGCAGCCCAATCATCCCATCGTCAACCATTAACGCTGGATAACCACGCAATTTCACACCAGCTTGCTGCATTTCCACCGTTTCGGCCAAATCACCGAAATCCCAGTCCTGGATATTTTTTCGCTCGAACCCCGCATCCGACAGCCGCGCAAAGTCGTCCCGGGCATACTCGCCAAACCGCAGCTGTAATTGAGACAAATCCCTCCCGCCATCAATCTGTTTACCATGCTCATCAAGCAGCTCGAAATACACAAACAGGTGTTCCGGCAACCGCTCCGGTCGCCAGGCATCTTTTGGCACCGACACCCCCGTCAGGCGTTGCAGCTGCTCTGTCAGGGCCCCGATCAAACTGTTGTCATCCCGCTGAAAAGCCGCAATACAGGCAGCTGCGAAATCAGCTGCCGGTACAAAATGACGCCGCAACTGTTTTGGTAACGACTTTATCAGCAGTGTAATTTTTTCCCTGAGCAGGCCGGGCACCAGCCGGTCAAAGTCACTGTCTCGCAACTGATTCAACAGCGCCAGCGATACCTGAACACACAAGCCATCGTTGGCCTCACCGGGGGAAAACCGGTAGCGCACCGGCAGACACAAGCCACGGATCTCAAGACTGTCCGGAAACTGTTGTTCGGTAATACCTTCAGCACCATGGTGCATGATACTGTCACGATCCAGGTGCAGAAGTTCGGGCTGTTCAGCTTCGACCTTTTTCCACCAGCGCTGAAAATGCGGCCCATCGACTACCGAGACCGGTAACCGATCGTCGAAGAAACGGAACAATTGGTCCTCATCAACCAATAGGTCGCGGCGACGTAATCTGGACTCCAGCTGATCAAGCTCCTTCAGTAAGCGCTGATTATGTTCTGCAAACGCCGCGCGTGTCTGAAACTCACACCGCACCAGCGCGTGACGGATAAACAGCTCACGTGATATTCCGGGCTCAATCGGCCCGAAATTCACCTTCCGGCGCTGCACCAGCGGCAGACCGTACAAAGTGACCCGTTCAAAGGCCACCACCTGTGCACGCCTCTTTTCCCAATGAGGTTCGGAATAACTGCGCCTGACCAGGTGCTGCGCCAGGGGCTCAACCCATGCGGGATCAATGTAAGCGGCAGTACGCAAGTAACGCCTGCCGGTTTCTACCAGCTCACTGGCAACCAGCCATTTGGGTCTGTTCTTAACCAGCCCGGAACCGGGAAACAGCGTGAACTTCAGGTTGCGGGCCCCTGTGTATTCACCAGCATCAACCTGAAAGGCAAGATTACCCAGCAGACCGGTTAACAAGACACAATGAATCGAGCGATAGTCCGCTTTAGCCTCATGACAAGTCATGCCCATCCCCGTGACCTGCACCTGCAACTGGCGATGCACATCATTCCATTCTCGCATGCGCAGAAATGACAGAAAATGTTCCCGACACCACTTGCGTAACTTGTTCTGTGAAAGGTGGCGTGTTTGTTCCCGATACGCGTTCCAAAGATTCAGATAGCTCAGAAAATCAGATTTTGAATCCTTGAACAGGGTATGCTTTTCATCGGCAGCCTGGGCCTGATCCATTGGGCGTTCTCTTGGATCAATCACTTCCAGCGCAGAGACGATGATGAGCACCTCACTCAGACAATGCCTGTCCCTGGCGGCCAGAATCATACGTGCCAGCCGGGGATCAACCGGCAAACGCGCAATCTGCCGTCCTAGCCGGGTTAAGCGCTGCTGCTCGTCTACAGCACCAAGTTCGTGCAGCAGTTTGTAACCGTCGCGGATTAAACGTAAGTCCGGCGGATCTACAAAAGGGAAAGCTTCGATGTCTCCCAGCCCAAGCGCCGCCATTTTCAGAATAACGGCTGCCAGATTGGTACGCTGGATTTCAGGTTCCGTGAACTCAGGGCGCGCGAGATAGTCGTCTTCACCATACAGGCGTATACAGATACCCGATGCCACGCGTCCGCAACGCCCGGTACGCTGATTGGCCGATGCCTGGGATACCGCTTCAATGGGCAAGCGTTGCACCTTGGTGCGATAACTGTAACGACCGAGGCGCGCCAGACCGGTATCAAGCACATAACGAATACCGGGTACCGTCAACGAGGTCTCAGCCACGTTGGTGGCCAGAACAATACGTCTGCCCTTGTGCGACCTGAAAACCCGGTTCTGCTGCGCAGCAGACAGGCGTGCGTACAAAGGCAGGATTTCGGTCTGCGGTGGATGGTGTTTACGCAACAGCTCGCTGGCTTCCCGGATCGCGCGTTCCCCCGGTAAAAACACCAGTACGTCACCCGCCCCTTCCGCTGCCAACTCGTCGACCGCATCGAGTATCGCCTGCCCTCGCCCCCTTTCCTTCTGATCTTCATCCTCACCCGACAATGGGCGGTAGCGCACCTCGACCGGCCAGCTCCGACCGGACACCTCAATAACCGGTGCCTGGTTAAAATGGTGGGAAAAACGCTGCGGATCGATAGTGGCCGATGTAATAATAATTTTGAGATCCGGACGACGCGGTAACAAACGACGCAGGTAGCCCAACATGAAATCGATATTCAGGCTGCGTTCGTGGGCTTCATCGATAATCAGGGTATCGTATTCGCGCAATTCCGGATCAGACTGTATCTCAGCCAGCAGGATGCCGTCAGTCATCACCTTGATATAGCTGCTGTCCTGCACATGGTCCTGAAAACGGACCTTGTAACCAACATGACCACCGAGCGGGCTCTGCAACTCTTCAGCGATACGTGCCGCCACACTGCGTGCTGCGATGCGGCGTGGTTGCGTATGACCGATTTTCCCCGTGAGGCCCCTGCCGAGCTGCAGGCAGATTTTTGGCAGCTGGGTTGTCTTGCCGGACCCGGTCTCGCCACACAAAACGACCACCTGGTGTTTACTGATAACATCCAGGATGTGCTCGCGTTTCTCGACAACCGGTAGCGCAAGCGGATAATGCGGAGATGGCGCTGCCGCACGTCGCTGAGCGATGCACTGAATCGAGCGTTCAATGTCATCCGTCAGACGCCTTAGAGCCCGGTCTATCAGCTGTCCCTGCTGACAGCGCCGCTGCAGCGAGCGCAACTGTTGTTCCAGCGCCGGAATATTCCGGGCCATACAGTCATCAATAGAATGTTGTAAGCGTTCCAGTTTCTCGCAATTGGAACGGTTTCCAGTATGCTTCATATAAAACCGGGCTATCCCGTACTGGTCAGTTGAAAGCTTATGGCTGTAAATGCGTGTAACGTGCTCGCGGTAAGCGGGACACCTGCCAGGTGTTCACTTTAAATAGCCGGCATATACGGGATCATTGTACACTGGGTGTCCGGCCCGCATTCGACGCAACATACCACAGAGGCTCCGTGTCAAAAGTGTACTTGAGCATAAAATTTTGAGAAGCCTATGAAATACAATACCCGTCGCC
>JAUXDG010000005.1 GCA_030618475.1 Gammaproteobacteria bacterium
CCGTTTTACCTTTGAGAAATTCCCGAAAGCGGAAAACCGGCTCACCACCCAGATGAAATCGGTGGGTGAAGTGATGGCCATCGGGCGCACCTTCCAGGAGTCGATACACAAGGCGCTGCGTGGCCTGGAAACCGGTATTTACGGTTTTGACGAACTTGTCGACCTGAAACAGGATGGAGTGCAGGATGTTATTCGCCGTGAATTGCGCGAACCGGGTTCTGACAGGATTCTGTACCTGGCCGATGCATTTCGAGCCGGTTTTGATCTGGAAGAGATTTATGGCCTGACCCGCATTGATCCGTGGTTCCTGGTGCAGATAGAAGAGCTTGTTCAGATCGAAGCCGAGGTGCGCGCTCAGGGTATTGAGCAGCTGAGTCACATCCGCGTGCGCGAACTGAAACGCAAGGGCTTTTCCGATCGGCGCCTTGCCTCCCTGCTGGCAATCGATGAGTCGGCATTTCGCAAATTGCGCCATGAATTTAATGTGCGCCCGGTATTCAAACGGGTGGATACCTGTGCTGCAGAATTCTCAACCAACACCGCGTATATGTATTCCACGTATGAAGAGGAATGCGAAGCTGAACCGAGCCAGAAAGAAAAAATCATGGTTCTGGGTGGCGGGCCTAACCGCATCGGTCAGGGTATCGAGTTCGATTACTGTTGCGTACACGCCGCGCTGGCCATGCGTGAAGACGGTTATGAAACCATTATGGTGAATTGTAATCCGGAGACTGTATCAACAGATTATGACACGTCGGACCGCCTGTATTTCGAGCCGCTCACTCTGGAAGATGTGCTTGAAGTCATCAACAGGGAGCAGCCCAAGGGGGTCATTGTCCAGTACGGCGGACAGACGCCGCTGAAGCTGGCGCGTGCCCTGGAAGCAGCCGGTGCGCCGATTATCGGCACCACGCCGGACTCGATTGATCTGGCGGAAGACCGCGAACGTTTTCAGCAGTTGATTCATGAGCTGGAGCTGTTGCAGCCGCCGAACCGAACCGCACGCAGCACTGAAGCCGCTCTCGTGCTGGCCGGTGAAATCGGATATCCGCTGGTGGTGCGTCCTTCCTATGTATTGGGCGGGCGTGCCATGGAAATTGTCTATAATGAAGAAGACCTGCGTAATTACATGACGGTAGCGGTGAGCGTGTCTAACGAGTCACCGGTACTGCTGGATCTTTTTCTCAATGACGCCATCGAGGTGGATGTCGATGCTGTGTGTGATGGTGAGAACGTTCTGATTGGCGGTATCATGCAGCATATCGAACAGGCCGGTGTGCACTCGGGGGATTCGGCCTGTTCATTGCCGGCCTACAGTCTCAGCCAGGAAATCCAGGATCGTATGCGTGATCAAATGCGGGCCATGGCCGAAGCCCTGGAGGTTGTTGGTCTGATGAACGCACAGTTTGCGATCAAGGATAACGATATCTATGTGCTGGAGGTCAATCCGCGGGCCTCGCGTACTGTGCCATTTGTTTCCAAGGCCACCGGCCTGCCGCTGGCCAGGATCGCGGCGCGTTGCATGGCAGGCAGGTCACTGATCGAGCAGGGTGTAGGCGGAGAGCGTGTGCCTGCGTATTACTCGGTTAAAGAAGCGGTATTTCCGTTTGTCAAGTTCCCCGGTGTCGATCCCTTGTTGGGACCGGAAATGAAATCCACAGGTGAAGTGATGGGTATCGGGCGCAGCTTTGGTGAAGCCTTCGCCAAGGCACAGATAGGTGCGGGTGAAGATTTGCCCCGTTCGGGTAAAGTGTTCATCAGTGTTCGCAACGCGGATAAGGAAGACGCGGTTAAGGTGGCTGCTGAACTTGTCAAACAAGGCTTTACCATTGTGGCCACACGCGGTACCGCCGTGGCGATCAGTGCAGCTGGGATAAGCTGTGAACTTGCCAACAAGGTGAATGAAGGGCGGCCGCATATTGTGGACATGATCAAGAACGAACAGATCGATCTGATCGTTAATACAACCGAAGGTAAACAGGCAATCGCGGATTCCTACACCATTCGCGGCGCAGCACTGCAACACAAGGTTCCCTACAGCACGACCATTGCGCACGCCTATGCGACGAGTCTGGCATTGACATGTATCGACTCACCAACGGTAGAGTGCTTGCAGGATTTACATCAGGAGCAGGTAGCATGAACAAGGTTCCCCTGACCAAACGTGGCGCGGAAAAACTACAGGAAGAACTGCAGCGATTGAAGACGGTTGATCGTCCGAGAATCGTTCAGGCGATTGCCGAAGCGCGAGCCCATGGTGATCTTAAAGAGAACGCCGAGTATCACGCTGCACGCGAACAGCAGAGTTTTGCCGAGGGTCGTATCAGGGAAATCGAGGGCAAGCTTTCCCACGCCAATATTATCGACGTTGCCAGTCTGGATGCCGGTGGCAAGGTTGTATTCGGTGCAACCGTCGATCTGGCAGATGAAGACAGTGGGCAGGAGCTCACATACCAGATCGTCGGTGAGGATGAAGCGGATATCAAGGCCGGACGCATATCAGTCAGTTCGCCGATTGCCCGTGCCCTGATTGGCAAGGAAGAAGGTGATGTGGCCACCGTAATGGCACCGGGCGGTGAAAGAAACCTGGAAATTGTCGAAGTACGCTACCAGTAGCGTGAATAGTGCACGCCAGCTGGCCGGTGAACGCATTCTCCTGACCCTGTGGGTGGGCAGTCTGTGGGCTATCGGTTACATCGCTGTACCGGCGCTGTTTGCCAGTCTCGAAGACCGTGCCCTGGCGGGAACGCTGGCAGGCACAATGTTCGAAATTGTGGCTTACGTGGGTATGGTGTGTGCGGTGCTGCTATTGTTGTCCAATCAGGTCCGTAATCCCGCTCGACGGTTAAACTGGCGGGCCGTTGTTTTGTTGGTGATGCTTCTGCTGGTGGTTGCCGGTCAGTTTGTTGTGGCACCGATGATTGCGGAAATACGTCTGGCTGGAACGAGTGCTTCGTCGGCATTTGCCTGGTGGCACGGTGTGGCATCTTTCGCTTATCTCATAACCAGTCTGTTGGGCTTTGCGCTGGTGGTGTCAGCCGAGACCAGCGCTTAGTCTTTCCATCAGAAGCGGCGCTGAAATTCGCTCTGTATACCAATGCGGTGGTGTTCAAGCTGCCTGGTTTTTATGAATCGACAGCCGGGCCATGCCTGGGGGTGCGAACCGGTTTGTAATCAGCAGGATCGGCACCGATCTCGGCTTGGGGGTTCCTTGCTGGCCATGGTCTTTACCTCAGGATAACGGTTGCGTGGCTGGCGAACTGTTTAATTATTACTCAATATAATGACATTTGTGATATATTTACATCACGGGGCCCCTTGAAATATTAATAAAAAGAAACTCATCACTTGGGGATCAAGTTGTTATGTTTGAAGCCTTCTACAAACTGAGCACCAATCCGTTCAGGTTGACACCTGATCCAAAGTTCTGTTTTCGTCATCCCAGTCACAATCAGGCATACGCCTATCTGCAATACGCTCTCAAGCTGGGAGAGGGCTTCATTATGGTTACCGGCCGGCCAGGAATCGGTAAGACCACCCTGGTCGAGGTGTTCCTGACAGAAATCGAACATAGCGAGGTGGTGGCTGCGAGGATAGCCAGTGCCAATGTAGAGGCGGCGGATCTGTTGCGGGTGGTGGCGTACTCCTACGGTATTGATGTCGCGGGTCTGGACAAGGCAACAATTCTTCTCTATCTCGAGCAGTTTTTTATCCAGCAGACGCGCTCCGGAAGGCGGGTGTTGCTGATTATCGATGAGGCTCAGGGTCTGCCGCACACGGCGTTGGAGGAGCTGAGGTTGCTGGCTGATCTGCAAAAGGATTCATGCCCCTTGTTGCAGTTATTTCTCGTCGGGCAGGAAAAGTTACGCGACCTGATGCGTGAGCCGGACATGGAGCAATTTCAGCAACGGGTGATCGGGGCCTGCCATCTTGAGCCTTTGGATCTAACGGAAACCAGGTCGTATATGGAGCACCGTCTGCGCACAGCGGGCTGGAAAGGTGATCCGGAACTGACCGGGGCAGCGGTGCTCGCTCTTTACCAGTACAGCAAGGGGGTGCCGCGGCATGTCAACAAGATATGCACACGGCTGCTGTTGCATGGCATGCTGGAGGAGAAACATGAGTTGCACAAAGAGGATGTTCTGAATGTTGCAGAAGAGTTGCGCGCGGAACAACTGGCTCCCATGGAGCGCGATGAAACAGTCCCCAGCGATGCAGCGGAGGCTGCGCTGGTGTCAGAGCTGGAGAGTGGTTCGCTGTCGATAGCGGACCTGGCTCTCCGGGTGGATCCGCAGGAAGCAGACGAGCATCCCGCTACAGCCGCAGTTTCAGAAGTTGCCAACCAGGCGGGGGCAACGCTAAGCGCTCAGGACCCTGAACTCGCGGCAGTGAGCAATGGGCGGGGCACGGCCCACATCCAGCCGCAAAAACCCGGCTGGGGGGCGGCTGCATCTACAGACAGGCCCGGTTTGAGACACCAGCACAGTCGTCAGGGGCTGTCTGGCGTTGGCGAATTTCCGGATCAACTGCGCAGGCGCCCCAGACAGGCGACGGCAACGGCGTCGCCCAGAGAAGCAGCGCTGCAAGTTAAGCAGCGCACGGCGCGACGCGATAATGCAGTCAAGGGCGCGCGCGCGCTGCCGGCTAAGTCAGGTACCTGGCGGTCGCTCATGTCTGCGTTGGCTATCACCTTAAGTCAGTACGCCGGCGAAACGGCACGGATGTTTGGCAGGCTCAAGTGGAAGGGTAAGCTGGCAGTATTGGTTGCTGCGCTGCTTGCGGTTAATCTGATCGCGGCAGTTTTGATGACACTGGTCATGGAGGACAGTGGCGATCACAAGTCTTTGCTGGTGGGTTATCCGCAGCCAACACAGAAAATCGTCAGCAGGGATCAGCCACAAGCCTTGGCTGCGCCCACGGCGGATCAGAAAGACACTGGTATGGTTAACCCGGAAACCGACAAGCAGGCCGGGCGGGAGGATTCTACCGCCGGCACCCGGACTGCGGCATCGGCGGGGCAACAAGCTGACGGCAGTCAGGACGACTGGTTCGCGAATATTGTAGACACCTGGGATCGTGAGGGGGTGATTGCCAGCCCTCGCAGCAGAATGCTTGAGCAGCCCGTGTCTGAATCCGGAGCAACTGACACCTCTGTGCAGGAAACCGTGCTGACGGTATCTGAGCCTGATATGGCCACTGTCGAGTCAGTTGTTACAAGCGGTGGTACGCAGCAGAGCGATATTCAGGCTAAGGTGATCGAACAGGTCGGCGAAGGCGATAGCAGCCGGATGCCGGCGTCCATGGTGCCAGACCCGCAATCCGGCGCTGTGCTGTCGCAGGACAGGTCGAGTCCAAGCGAAGAGGTGCCAATAGCCAAACCTGAGAATTCAGCGGACAGTACCACCCAGACCACGGCGCCGGAGGTGTTGGCTAAGGCGACCCCGTCAGTCGGTGCTGAAGATGGTTCGCCAGTCCTGGCCGAACAGAAAACGGTACCACCAGCTGTTTCCCGGCAAGAGAAAGTCGCCGGGCTGCTTTCCCTCGGCCGCCAGTCATTGAAAAGAGACCGTCTGCTGATTCCGACACACGACAGTGCCTATAAATACTATCAGCAAGCCCTCATTCTGGAGCCTGGTAACGATGAGGCCCTGTTCGGAATTGAACGAATTGTGGCACGCTATATTGCGCTGGCCAGAAAAGCACTTGATCACCAGGATGAAAAGCAGGGCAGGCGTTATATCGATCGGGGGCTAAGCATCAATCCCACGGATAAACGCCTGCTGGCATTGCTGGACAGCTTGAACACACCTGTTGTCGCTGATGTGGAAGCAGAAGTTGAGCCGATTGTTGTCCAGGCTGAAGAGCAGGCCCCGGCAGCTGAACTAAAACCGGAAGCAGAGAACTTTGTCTCCCGGCTGAAAGCTTTTTTCACCAGAGGTCTATCCGCAGACAAGCGGAATGAGGTCGTGGTCGAGGAGCGCTGATAACAGGTGCAAGCAGAAATACGATGAAAAACCCCGAGATAAGAAAGACCAAAATAGTGGCAACCGTTGGGCCCGCCTGCGATTCGCTGGAAATGCTCGAGGACATGATCCGGGCGGGCATGAATGTGGCGCGCTTGAACCTGTCTCACGGCACGCTCGACGCCCAATATGAAAGCCTGGCGCGGATCCGGGAAGCTGCCGCGCTGGTGGATACCAATGTCGCTATCATGATTGATACCCGTGGTATAGAGATTCGCACGGGCATGCTGGGCCCGGAGTCGATAGAACTGAGTACCGGGGATACGTTCACGCTTTACACCCGTGAACGGCTCGGTGACAGGGACGGTGTAGCGGTTTCCTTCAAGGGGCTGGCCGAGGAGGTGAGCCCGGAAACCGTGATTCTGCTCGATGACGGCGCCATCGAACTCAATGTTCGATCGATCAGCGGCGACGCTATTCAGTGCAGGGTGGTGCACGGCGGTATGCTGCGCAATAACAAGAGTGTCAACCTGCCGAACACTCAACTGTCTATCAGTGCAGTGGGGCCGGAGAACCGGGAAGACGTGATCCGCGAGCTGACTTTCGCCACGGAGAATGACGTTGACTACATTGCCGCATCTTTTGTGCAGAGCGCCGATGACGTGGTGAAAATGCGCGAGATACTGGCGGAAAGAAACGTTGACATACCGATTATCGCCAAAATTGAAAACAAGGCCGGTGTGGCCAACCTGGATGACATCATCCAGGCCGCCGATGGGCTCATGGTGGCTCGGGGTGACCTCGGTGTCGAGCTGCCACTCGCCGATGTACCGGGCACACAGAAGATGATGATTCGCAAGACGGTCACCAACGGCAAGCCGGTGATTACCGCCACACAGATGCTGGCGTCTATGGAGTGGAATCCGAAGCCGACGCGGGCAGAAGCCAGCGACGTGGCCAACGCCATCCTCGATGGTACCTCGGCAGTCATGTTGTCCGGCGAAACCGCGGTCGGCAAGAATCCGGTCGAAGCGGTCAGAACCATGGCCATGCTGGCACTTCGGGCGGAGTCGCACCTGCGCGAATATGGTTACCTGCAGAAGATCCTGCCACACCTGTCCAATGTGGTGACAGAGGCCGTCAGTCAAGCCGCAGTGGCTATGGCAAACCAGCTGGGTGCAGCTGCCATATTCAGCCTGACGACCACCGGGTTTACCTCACGACTGATTTCCAAGCATCGCCCCGACTGCCCGATCCTCGCCATTACCGCTGCACAGGGTGTGGCTCGCAGGTTAGCCATGAACTGGGGGGTGCTGCCGATTCTGTACACCGGCGAATGGTCTGATGAAGCAAAAATCGAGTTCGGTATCGAACGCGCCAGGCAGCTTGGTTATGTACACTCGGGCGACATTATCGTTGCAACGGCGGGTCACAGGCAAAAAGCCGGTGGAACCGATCTGATTCGCGTGATTACACTGAGCTGACAGGGTTAACGGGAAATTGCATTGCTGCCAGAATGTAAAGCAGCAGTGCCAGCAGCACGACAAGGGTGAAGCCAAAATGGATGGCCAGTAAGGTAGCCAATACGGCACTCAGCACGGATGCACAACCGTTAACCCCCCAGGCCAGGGGGATCAGTGTGCCGGCACCTGCTCCCAGGCTGGTGAGCGCCAGAGGGAATGGCATACCCATGAAGAAGGCGAGTGGGGCAATAAGCACGATGCTGACAGTTGCCCTGGCGATTGTTGGCCAGGCCACCAGCCAGGCGAACAGCGTGTCGAGTAACAGCAGGTAAGCCATGCCCGTCAGCAGGATGCCGGCCACTGCCCATTTAACCCCTTGCCAATAGCACTGCTGCGTTGAATACCGTTTCGACCAGTTGCTGCCCAGTCCGGCAAAGACCAGGAACGATGCCAGTACCACCGAGGCTGTAAACAGAGGATGGTGAAGAAACAGCATGAACTTCTGTATAAAGGCAATCTCGATGAACAGAAAGGCCAGGCCAATGGCAAAAAAATAGCTCACTACCCGCAGCTGGCTGATGCCGCTTGAGTCGCTGGATTGTTTCTGTCTTTTAAGAAACACCAGTGGCAGCAGGATGAGCAGGGTGCTCGCCAGCAGTGCCTGGGCGAGGGTGGCAACGAGCACCGGATAACCTGCTTCCAGCAAGGGCATGCCACCCCGGCCACGCAGCTCAAGTATCTCTTCGAGTGTGGACCATTTGAAGAAGTTGTGGAAATAGGGTCGATCGTCTGTAGCGGGTTGCAGCTTGAATTTGTACTGCTCCATGAAGGACTGGCTGTGTGGCCCTAACAGGGCCTGAGCCCCCTGATACAGGTAAGGCTCCCTGAAAATATTGAAGCGGTTGGGTTCACCTGCGGATATGCCTGGATACCAGGCCACGTCAAAAGCGCGTTGCTGCGAGAAATCCCGCATGGCGCGGATTTCATCGGCTGTAAACTCACCGTTTTTTACCAGTAAGGTACTGGTCTGCCAGCCGCGGATGAGTATCAGCCGTTTACCGGGTTCTTCCACACCGGCGTGGCGCAAGGCCTCAATCGCCGTTACAAACAGTTTCAGTGTGTCGCGTGGCGGTAGTTTTATCCACCGGCTGATCGCCAGATAGCCGCCGGATTTCAGATGGTCGAGGTAGGTCTGCAGCGCCTCGCTGGTGTAGAGATAACTCTCGCTGAGTGCATACAAACCTGTCGATGAGGCGCCGGAGGAATCCTGCAGAGCGAGTTGAATGAGGTCATAGCGCGTACCCTGGGCGCTGACAAAACCTCGCCCTTCCGCCGTGTGCAGCTGTACCCCGGGTTTGTTATAGAGACCGCCGGAAAATTCCGCGTAGTCTTTGCTCACCAGCTCAACGACCTGCGGGTTGAGTTCAACCGCGTGGATTTCTTTAGTGTCCTGGTAGAGGGCCTGAAGTACATCCATGCCTCCGCCGGCACCCAGCACCAGCACCCGGTGTGCGTGTTTCAGGTGATAGGGTAACGCCGAGGTAAGCTGGTCCAGGAAAACCACGGCCCGCGGGTCACCGCTATCCTGGGTAATGGTGCCCATGCTGCCACCGTCGCTGAAGAGTCCAAGCTGAGCCGGTGGGCTGCTGCGGGCGTTGAGACTCATGCCCGGCGCATAACGCAGTGGAACCCTGTCGTTCTCCACCACCTGCAGGATTGCCATCGGACTGAAACGTTCAGCGATGACACGGGCGCCACTGACGCGCAGTGTCTGGCTGAGGTCTTTGTAGGGAGAAAGTACCAGTCCGCTGGGACCCTGGCCTGGCCAGACGACTATCGCCATTGACAACAGGACTGCAGCGCCTATCCACAGGCGTTTCGATAGATGCAGTTCCCATGCGGCGACTGCAATGCAGGCTATGCCGAGTGCGGAGACAAGAGACAGTGCAGCCAGCGGGGGTATGATATATAAGATCAATATAACACCAAGGCTGCCGACACCGGCACCGAACAGATCGAAGGCATAGACACGTGTGATGAGCTTGCTGAAGCTCGAAAATGTCAATGCGATGGCGTTGGCGACAAAGAAGAACGGCAGACTCAACAGGAGATAAATAAACATCAGACGCACGGGCTCACGCCAGTTCCACAGCATCTCTTCCGGATTGAAAGGAATCTGTTGAGCCACCAGGAAACTCGGCATGGCGGTCAGCCCGAACAAGGCCAGGTTGATCAGCAACGCCAGCGGGTAATGACTGAGCAGGCGCGATTGTACGAAAGCGAGAAATGTGCCACTGGCGCCATAGCCGAGCAGGGCGAGGCTGATGATCATATAAGCGAAGTGGTGCCACTGAATTATCGAAAACAGGCGCATTAAAAGGATTTCATAACCCAGCGCTGTCGCCGAAAGCAAAGCGATCGTCAACAGTGGCGGACGTATCGCGGCGGGATGAGACAGGCTCCTAGTGGTCACCGGTCAATGGGACAAAACGTACGGGAAGTATCAGGCGTGTGGTGACATTATTGTTACTGTCTTTTTCAACGACCACGAGCTGCTGGGTCATGAAGCGGCTGCCGACCGGGATCATCATACGGCCGCCCGGCTTCAACTGTGCAATCAGCGGAGGCGGGATGTGATCGGCTGCGGCGGTAACGATGATGGCATCAAAGGGCGCATGCGTCTCCCAGCCGTAGTAGCCGTCACCGATTCGAGTTTCAACATTGTCATAGCCCAGTTTGTTTAGAAGATCACGGGCGCGTTTTCCCAGCGGCTCGATAATTTCGATGCTGTAGACCTGCTGTGCCAGCTCGGCGAGTACCGCGGCCTGGTAGCCGGAGCCGGTCCCCACTTCAAGCACCCGGTCTGCGGGCGTGAGCTTCAGCAGGTCGGTCATGATGGCAACGATATAAGGCTGCGAGATGGTCTGCCCGTGGCCGATGGGCAGCGGACGATTCCGGTAGGCGTGGCGTAGCTGGGAGTCAGGGACAAAGCGATGACGTGGAACCTTGGCCAGGGCTTTCATCACCCGGGGGTCGAGTGTCTCCGCGTCCAGGTAGGCGCTGGTTTCGCGGACATCCTGTTCGATAATCCGCATCAGCTCCATGCGCTGCTGTGTGTACCCGTCTGCATCGCCTGCCGGCGCCGGGCCGCTGAGCGTCAGCGACATCAGAAGATAACAGAGCAGTCTATAATTCATGGACAGTATGGCCACTTGGATGTTACAACACACAGGTTGCCAAGCATAAGGCATTTGCAGATAGACCTGTACTTTTTCGTGTTTGCAGCAGCTGCCTGATCCTCGGGCTGAGGCCGTGAGAAAAACGGCCGAAATTCGCATGGGCACGAGATATTGTTTAGGTTTATATCGGTATAAAAGAAATCGCAAGCCGATCCAGGACAGGCTCCTGGTGGTAGCCGGACGTTTCGTTTCGGTTGGCAGGAAGCGTACAGCGGTTCAGTCATTTGTTGAGGAGGAGAGACACGCATGGCCCAGCTGCATGCCGATGAGGATGAGCATACTAATGTAGTAGACCCGGAAGCTTTGCCTTTCGTGGCCCCCAGCCGGCGTCTGCAAACCGGCGACCCCGTGACCTGGTTGAAACTGGGATGGAAGGACTTCAAACGTGCTCCCGGTGCCAGTCTGGGTTACGGCGGGTTTTTTGTGCTGATCAGTTATGTGTTGACATTTTGTACCTGGAAACTGGGTGGTTACATCCTGATGTTCAGTTTGATGTCAGGTTTCGTGTTTATTGCGCCGGTGCTTGCCATCGGTCTGTATTCCGTCAGTTGCCAGCTGGAACAGGGACTGAAACCCCGACTTGGCTATTGCCTCAGGGAAGGGCGTCGGCATCTGGGTAACGAAATGGTTTATTCAATGATTTTGCTGGTGATTTTCCTGCTTTGGGCGCGCGCAGGATCGGTGATTCACATCTTCTTTCCGGTTGAAGCCAATCCGGATTTCTCCGACTTGGCGATTTTTCTGGGCATCGGCACAGCGGTGGGTATCGTTTTCTCAGCGCTGGTGTTCAGCGCAAGTGCCTTTTCGTTGCCCATGATGCTTGACCGCAAGGTGGATACGGTTACGGCTGTACTGACCAGCGTGCATGCCGTGCTGAATAACAAGGGAGCCATGGTCGTTTGGGTCCTCATCATTCAGGCGGCGCTGGCCATCAGTTTTCTCACCGCTTTTCTGGGGCTGGCAGTCCTCATGCCGGTGATCGGCTATGCAACCTGGCACGGCTACCGGGATACCATACTGGTTGAGGGCTGGCCGGAGAACGCGAAGCTACCGGCAGCCGGGTAGCCAGGCTGCCAAAATCTGTAACCCGTCATATTTTATGGTAATCAAATTCAGCGTAGACAGCGATGTGCTAAGCTACGCGGCTTAACTGAGCGGGTCGACATGAAGGCTTCCATGCCCTCTGTGCACCGTATCAGCGTTACTGCCTGCACGGAGGGAAAGTATGACGCGGCCTACCCATGTTTTCATATGGATGATTCCATTTCTCGGCCTGGTTGGCGTCTCGGTCATACTCCTGTATGGGCCTCTGTCCGAGGCTTTTCTATCCAACCCGGTGTTTAACAGCATTATTCTTGCCGTCTTGCTGGTGGGTATTCTGATTAATTTCCGTCAGGTCGGTATGCTTTCTGCCGAAGTCGCCTGGATTAACCACTACCGCGGCAAACGCAAACGTTTCTGGCAGTCCAGGCCTGACAAACCCCGGCTGCTGGCGCCGCTGGCGAAAATGCTGGGACAGCAGGAGAGTGACTTCCTCAGCCTGTCACCCCTGCCGCTGCGTGCCGTGCTCGACAGCGTACGTCTGAGGCTTGATGAATTGCGCGATGTGTCGCGTTACATGATCGGCTTACTCATTTTCCTGGGACTGCTCGGCACCTTCTGGGGTCTGCTCATCACAGTCAGTGCGATTGGCAACATGATAGGTGATCTCGGTGGCGGCGGTGCGGAAAATGCCGTCATGTTCGGCAGCTTGTTGGAGGGGCTGAAAGCACCCCTGTCCGGCATGGGCACTGCATTCAGTTCTTCGCTGTTCGGGCTTGCCGGCTCACTGGTACTCGGGTTTCTCGATTTGCAGGCCGGCCATTCACAGACCCGCTTTTTCAACGAGCTGGAAGACTGGTTGACAGGTGTGACGCGACTGACCAGTGCGCAGATGATCGGTGAACGTGAACTCAGCGAACCGTCCTATACCCACGCCATGCTGGAGCAGACCGCAGAGACACTGGACAAGCTGCAACGTAACGTCATGCGCGATGATGCACAACGCCACCTGATTGGTGATCAGATTCAGGGGCTCGGACGTGAGCTCGCGATTTTTGCGGACCTGTCCCGTGATGAACAGCGGGTATTGTCGGCACTCGCCAAGGGCCAGAGTGATCTGGCTCCGCTGTTGGCGCGTCTGACCGAGAGACAAGGTAAGGTCGATGAGTCCATGCAGGAACACATCCGCAATCTCGATAGCAATATCAAGCGCCTGGTCGATGAACTGGTGGGCGGACGGGAACAGCTGGTGGACGAGATTCGTGACGAATTGCGAGTGATCGGACGCGCGCTGACGGCCGAGACCCACGCCCGTTCGCAGTCACATAAGCAGAAAACAGGCTAGCGGTTCATGCAGATGGCTGCCTCTCGTCGCGCTGAATCCGTCAATATCAGGTGGATGGAGCACAAATGCTGCTGGTGAATCGACAGCGCCGGACGGTTGACATCTGGCCAGGTTTTGTCGACGCCTTGGCGGCCATGTTGATGGTCGTGATGTTCGTGCTGTTGCTGTTCTCGGTAGGGCAATTCCTGTTAAACGATGCACTGGTGGGCCGCGACCTGACGCTGGATCAGCTGCGCGGCAGGATTACCGGCCTGGCCAACGTGCTGGCTATGGAACGCAAGGAAAAGTCGGATCTGCAAGACCGGCTGTCTTCACTGACTGGCGAGCTTGAGGTAACACTAAAGGGCCGGGATGAGTTTGAAAAGCGCCTGGCAGACATGACCTTACAGGCGCAGCGGTCGGCAACCGAACTGCAGCGGGCGGAGGGCGAGTTGCAGCTTGCCCGCAACAGCCTTGCAGACAAAGAGCAGACCCTGCTGCAACAGCGCGACACGATTACAGAGCGGGATCAGACCCTGCTGCAACAGCGTGACACGATTGCAGAGCGGGAACAGACCCTGCTGCAACAGCGTGACACGATTACAGCGCGGGAACAAACCCTGCAGCAGCAGCGTGACACCATTACCGGCCTGGAGACGGACCGCGTTCGTCTGCAGACCTCGCTTGAAGTCAGCCAGCAGGAAACCGCACAGCAGACAGCACTCGTCGGGCAGGCCCAGGCCAGCGTTTCGGAGCTGAATAATCAGATTGCGACACTTAACGAACAACTGGCCCGAATCAACCAGGTTCTTGAATCGTCCGAAGCCAGACTGAAGGACAAGGACGTCGAGATCGAGGATCTCGGGCAGCGGCTGAATCTGGCAATGGCGGACAAGGTTGAAGAACTGTCGCGTTACCGTTCCGACTTTTTTGGCAAGTTGCGTGAAGCCCTGAGTGACAATCCCGACGTCCGTATCGAGGGTGATCGTTTTGTCTTGCCGTCCGAAGTGCTGTTCTCTTCAGCGGCGGCTGAGCTGGATAAACAGGGCACAAAAGAGATCTCAACCGTAGCGCGTACCCTCAAGGAAATCACACAACAGATTCCTGATGACATCGACTGGGTGTTGCGCGTTGATGGGCATACCGATCGCCGCTCCATCCGCAGGGTGTTCGCTTCAAACTGGGAGCTTTCTTCCGCGCGTGCCATCAGCATTGTGAAGTATCTGATCAGCCAGGGTATACCCGCCGAGCACCTGGTGGCAGCAGGATTCGGGCAATACCATCCCATCGATCCGGGCAATAGCGAAGAAGCCTATCGACGCAACCGCCGCATTGAACTGAAACTTACCAGCCGCTGATGGCTCTTACTAATGAGTACATTTTAAATAAGGAGAAAGGAATGGATTTGACATCATTACTCGTATTTTTGGCTATTGGCGCTGTTGCCGGCTGGCTGGCGGGCAACATCATGAAAGGTGGTGGTTCCGGTTTGTTCGGCAATATGCTGGTCGGCGTGATCGGCGCCATAGTAGGTGGTTTTCTGTTTGGCTTGCTGGGGATATCGACCAGCGGACTCATCGGCTCCGTTATTACAGCGACTGTCGGAGCCGTCGCGCTGCTTTTCGTCGTGGGCTTGTTTAAAAACAAGAAAGGGTAGAGATCAGGTGTGTAAAGTGTGTTGGTTATCGTTGGCTGCTGTTGTCATGGTGGTGGCCGGTATGACGTATAAATTCATTTTCCAGGGCGCGGTCGAACAGAGTACCGATGGTCGCCTGGCGATTCAGCTGGATGCCAATGAACGGCAGCTGGTGTTGTCTGAGATGAGGGCCTTCCTGGAGAGTGTTCAACAGATTACTCGTGGTATTTCAGAAAACGACATGAAGCTGGTGGCCGAGTCTGCTGGACATGTCGGGCTTGCCGCGCAACAAGCTGTTCCGGGTTCCTTGATAGGTAAATTGCCTTTGCCGTTCAAAAAGCTGGGGCGTGATACCCATGCAAAATTTGATGAAATGGCGCTCGATGCGGAGCAGTTTGAAGACAGCGGACACAGTCTCTCTCAACTGGGTACACTGATGCAGAACTGTGTGGCCTGTCATGCTGCGTACCGATTCGAAACAGCAAACTGATATCTGCTAGCGCCCCCGTGCGCTACGCCACTGCTGGAAGGTCGGGTACTGCCGGTAGGCGCCGCTGAGTATGTAGTCCAGCACATTGCGTAAACGGTAGAACTGGACCACGGAATCCACACGCAGGATCTCATCGCCGCGTTCGTCAAAGAATATCAGCGTCGGTGTATAGAACAGGCCGAGCCGGTCTGCCCACTGTCTGGCAGTCGTGCGTTCTCCTGTCGGCGTAATCACGGGGGTATCACTCCACATATTCAGCTGGGTCAGATCCAGCTGTTTTATACGCTGGCGGATATCCGCCTCGTCAAGCGGACCGGTATGCAACACATCGCAGGCGTGGCAGTTAGCCTGTTCGAAAAATACCGCCAATGGACGTTGCCCCGGCCAGCGGCTGCGGTCCAGTGCATGGGGTGGCGGAGAAAAGAAATCTTGATAATTCATGTCCCCCGCATCAAATACCAGCGGTACGTCCGCACGAGCCAGGTAGGTGCGGAAATCTTCCTTGCGATAGTAGCCGGCTGCGACATATTCCAGCGCGGCACGGAACTTGTAAGGTGGGTAGTAACCGGTCAATCGCAGCGCTTCGTGCTTGTCCTTGTCGTAGAAGATCAGGGTGGGGGTAAAATCGACGTCCTGTTCGACGGCGAAACTGCGCTCGGTCCATTCCATAGCCTTGAGGTCGGTGACGACACGCTGGCCGTGGATATCAATCCCGATTGCATCAAAGTGTTTCTGGGTATAGGCGAGGATATCGAGTTTGTCGAAGTTGTCGTGCAGAAGTTTTTTGCAGTAAGCGCAATATTTCTGCCCCAGATAGACCATGAGACCGGTCTTGCCACCGCTGATAGCCTCTTCCAGATCTTCAGGCAGATCGAGAAAGCTCAGTTTGAACCAGGCTGGCAGGCTGATCGGTTCTTCGAGCGGGGCATCTTCGAAAGTATCGAGTTCGCCAAAGCTTTCGAAGTCATCCTCCGTCTGCGCCAGTGTCGCCCAGGCGGTGCAAAAGGTGGCCAGTAACAGCAAAAGCTGCCCGATCCGTTCAAGTCCTCCGGGTTTACGTAAGTGTTGGGATGGGTGCATCACTCAGATCCAACCTTAAATGTACTCCCTGGTATTTTGAGAATTATCACCGCGCTGTCACTGTTGAGGTGTGATCTATGTCAATAATAGCCCATGTCCGGTGATCGGTGGTGCAGCGGTTGACTCGGATGCGAGTGTGCTGTCTCATATGGATTGGCGGTGTATATGGGGCAGGCTGCTGGAGTGCCTGATCCCAACCCGTTAAGACACGCGCTTTCTGCGGGAGAGGATTATGTCCGAGACCAAGATTCTGCTTGAAGAATCAGAGATTCCGAGCCAATGGTATAATGTCGTCGCCGATATGCCAAACCCGCCCGTACCGCCGCTGGGACCAGACGGTAAGCCCATCGGACCGGAAGCGCTGACAGCGATATTTCCTGATGCACTGATCGAACAGGAGGTCAGCACCGAGCGCTGGATCGATATTCCCGAAGCGGTCCGGGAAATCTATACCCTGTGGCGGCCGTCGCCGCTGTATCGCGCCCACCGTCTGGAAAAGGCGCTCGGTACTCCCGCCAGGATCTACTACAAGTACGAAGGTGTGAGTCCGGCGGGTTCGCACAAGCCCAATACTGCTGTCGCCCAGGCCTATTACAACCAACAGGCCGGTATCAGGCGTTTGACCACGGAAACCGGCGCCGGTCAGTGGGGCTCATCGCTGGCGCTGGCAGGGCAGATGTTCGGTATCGAGGTGCGCGTGTATATGGTGAGAGTGAGCTATGAACAGAAGCCATTCCGCCGATCCATGATGCACAGCTGGGGTGCCGAGGTATTGGCCAGCCCGACGGAGCAGACAGAATCAGGACGCAAGATTCTGGCACAGCACCCCGATTCACCGGGTTCATTGGGTATTGCCATTTCAGAAGCGGTCGAGGAAGCGGCCTCCAGAGACGACACCAATTATGCCCTGGGTTCCGTGTTGAACCACGTGCTGATACATCAATCGGTGATCGGGCTGGAGGCTAAAAAGCAGTTCGAAAAAGTCGGCGACTACCCGGACATGATCTTCGCGCCCTGCGGAGGAGGCTCAAATTTCGGTGGCGTTGCCTTCCCCTTCTTTGCAGACAAGGCAGCGGGTAAGGAAATACGCCTGGTGGCAGTCGAGCCGAGCTCTTGCCCGACATTGACCCGCGGGCATTATGCCTATGACTTTGGTGACAGCATGGGACTGACGCCGTTGCTCAAAATGTATACCCTGGGTCACGATTTCATGCCACCGAGTATTCACGCCGGTGGCTTACGTTACCACGGTGACAACACGCTGGTCTCACAGCTGTACAATGAAGGCCTCATCGAGGCTCAGGCCGTCCCTCAATTGGCAACCTTTGAGGCCGGCGTCCAGTTTGCCCGCAGCGAAGGCATTATTCCGGCACCGGAATCCAATCATGCCATCAGCGCCTGTATCGATGAGGCGTTGAAATGCAAGCAGAGCGGTGAAGCCAGGACCCTGTTCTTCAATCTATCCGGTCACGGACATTTCGATATGGCTTCCTATGACAAGTTTTTCAGCAAGGAACTGGAGGATTATGAATATCCAGCAGAGGCCATCGAAGAGGCTCTTAAGCACCTGCCAAAGGTCGCTCAGGGGTGAATGGCACTAACGTTAAGCCTATTTAGCCCATTGTAGGGTCGAATTCATTCGACCAACCACGTTGCCATTCCATCTATCATCCTGGATATAGCCACAATGTGGGTAGCCGCCAACAGCTACTGGCCGAATAAATTCGGCCCTACAGAGGAAGAGCCCCCTTAACTTTAGTGCCATTCGCTCAGGAGTAAATTCTGCTTACAGTGCAGCGAATGTTGAATGCTTCTTCTTTTTTCTGAATAGCAGTCCAATGTTGCCTACACGCTGAATGAGCTGCGCGCCGCTGTATTCACACAATGCGCGAATGGTTGTGTCGCGTTCATCACGGTCACCTGTGTTGACTTTGACCTTCATCAGCTCGTGATGCTGCAGCGAGGTTTCAAACTCTTCCAGCAGCGAGTCGGATAATCCCCCGCTACCCACAGTGATAACCGGCTTCAACTTATGGCCAAGTCCGCGTAGTCTCTTCTTCTGTTGTTCTGTCAAGGGCATAATTGAAAAAGTATACCGTATTCGGATTAAATTATGGCACGCAGTAAGAGCAGCCATCGCTGGCTGAGGGAACATTTTGACGATGAGTATGTCAAGAGAGCTCAGCGGGAGGGCTACCGTTCACGTGCAGCGTATAAGCTGGACGAAATCCAGCAAAAGGACCGCATCATCAAGCCCGGCATGGCAATTGTCGATCTTGGCGCGGCGCCGGGGAGCTGGAGTCAGTACACATCAGGCCTTCTCGGCGGCAAGGGTACAGTGGTGGCGATGGATATTCTGCCCATGGAAGCATTGCCGGGAGTGAGATTTGTGCAGGGAGATTTCCGTGAAGACGACGCACTGGACAAATTACTGCAGGCGCTGGAAGGGCAGGAAGTAGACCTTGTAATGTCGGATATGGCCCCCAATATAAGTGGCATGGACGCCGTCGACCAGCCTAGAGCGATGTATTTAGCGGAATTGGCTGTGGATTTTGCCGAGCGGGTGGTGCGGCCGGGAGGTGAGCTGTTGATAAAAGTCTTTCAGGGTGAAGGGTTTGACGAGCTGGTACGGGGCTTGCGCAGCCACTATCAGAAGGTCGTCATACGCAAGCCGAGGGCATCCCGACCACGCAGCCGTGAGGTATATGCGCTGGCGAGGGGGCGCAAAATATAGTATGTTTCAGGAAACTGTCTATCTGGCCGAAACGCCTTACAGCACAATCCCTTTCTGCTATTCTGTAATCTGTAGATCGCCGTCCCAGTTAACGAGGTATCCGATTTGAATGACATGGCGAAAAATATTCTTCTCTGGGTGATCATCGCGGTCGTCCTGATGTCCGTTTTTAACAATTTCGGACCACCCACCCCGCGGGCACAATCGGTCGTCTACTCTGACTTTATAGCCGACGTCAAAGCAGGCCGTATTCAGAGTGTTGTCATTGACGGGCGCACGGTCAAGGGGCAGTTGGCCAGCGGCGAGGAATTTTCCACCTACACACCGAACGATCCGGAAATGATCAATGATCTGCTGGCCAATGGTGTGCAGGTCAAGGCGCAGCCGCCTGAACAGGACTCGCTGCTCATGCAGATTTTTATCTCCTGGTTCCCGATGCTGCTGCTGATTGGCGTGTGGATATTCTTCATGCGCCAGATGCAGGGTGGTGGCGGTGGCCGCGGTGCCATGTCCTTTGGCAAGAGCCGTGCGCGCATGCTGGGAGAAGACCAGGTCAAGATTAACTTCAATGACGTGGCTGGCGTCGAGGAAGCCAAGGAAGAAGTGGCCGAGCTGGTCGAATTCCTGCGTGATCCCGGCAAGTTTCAGAAGCTCGGTGGCAAGATTCCCCAGGGTATTCTGATGGTTGGTTCACCCGGTACCGGTAAAACACTGCTGGCCAAAGCCATTGCCGGTGAAGCCAAGGTGCCGTTTTTTACCATTTCAGGTTCCGATTTTGTGGAAATGTTCGTCGGTGTCGGTGCTTCTCGGGTACGCGACATGTTTGAACAGGCCAAGAAGCATGCGCCGTGCATTATATTCATCGATGAAATCGATGCCGTAGGTCGTCATCGTGGTGCCGGCCTCGGCGGTGGTCACGATGAACGCGAACAGACCCTCAACCAGTTGCTGGTCGAGATGGACGGCTTTGAAGGCAACGAAGGCGTCATTGTCATTGCCGCCACCAACCGGCCGGATGTGCTCGATCCTGCGCTGCTTCGTCCGGGACGTTTTGACCGTCAGGTCGTTGTGCCCTTACCGGATATTCGCGGACGCGAACAAATCCTGAAAGTGCACCTGCGCAAAGTGCCGACCTCGGAAACGCTTGAAGCTGGCGTGATTGCGCGTGGCACGCCGGGATTCTCGGGTGCCGATCTCGCCAACCTGGTGAATGAGGCCGCGTTATTTGCGGCGCGCGCCGGCAAGCGCCTGGTCGACATGGAAGACCTGGAAAAGGCCAAGGACAAGATCATGATGGGTGCCGAGCGACGCTCCATGGTGATGAGTGAGGACGATAAAAAACTCACTGCCTATCACGAAGCCGGGCATGCCATCGTCGGACGCCTGGTACCGTCGCACGACCCGGTTTACAAGGTCTCCATCATCCCACGCGGGCGCGCCCTCGGCGTCACCATGTTTTTGCCCGAAGAGGACCGTTACAGCTTCAGTGTGCAACGCCTGGAAAGCCAGATTTCCAGCCTGTTCGGCGGCCGTCTCGCCGAAGAGATGATATATGGAAAAGACATGGTGACCACCGGTGCATCCAATGACATTCAACGTGCCACCGAGCTGGCGCGCAATATGGTGACCAAATGGGGTCTGTCCGAGCGCCTCGGGCCCTTGACCTACAGTGAGGAAGAGGGCGAGATCTTTCTGGGGCATTCGGTGACTCAGCACAAGAATGTGTCTGATGAAACAGCACATGCCATCGACGGTGAAATCCGCTCGATTATCGACCGCAACTATGAACGTTCCCAGCGCCTGCTGAAGGAGAACCTGGACAAGCTACACACCATGGCCGATGCGCTGATCAAGTATGAGACCATCGATGCCGCACAGATCGATGACATCATGGCCGGCAAGATACCGCGGCCACCGAAGGGCTGGGATGACAGCCAGTCCAGTGGTGGTGGTACCGCTAGCCGTGCCCCGGTCGATGACAAGAGCAGCAAGGATAGCAGCGGTCCGATCGGTGGCCCGGCCGGACAGCATTAGCGTCCTTTGAGCACGGCGCTCGCTGTTCGATTGTAACGGTAAAACACTGGATCTGCCGCGCCCGCATCCGCAGAATATAAAATAAGATTGGGAGAAACATTGTGGCCAGGAAGTATTTTGGTACAGACGGCATTCGTGGCCGTGTTGGGGTGCATCCCATTAACGCAGAATTCATGCTCAAACTGGGCTGGGCGACAGGGCGTGTGTTGGGTAACGGGGCGGCAACACGCGTGGTGATTGGAAAAGATACGCGTATTTCGGGTTACATGTTCGAGTCGGCGCTTGAAGCCGGCTTGTCTGCAGCGGGTGTTGACATTCGTTTGCTGGGACCGATGCCGACCCCGAGCATCGCCTATCTGACACGCACCATGCATGCCTGTGCCGGCATCGTCATCAGTGCCTCCCACAATCCGCATCACGATAACGGTATCAAGTTCTTTTCTGCGCAAGGCACCAAGCTGCCTGCCGAAGTGGAAGCCGCCATAGAGGCAGAGCTGGAAAATCCGATGGTTACCGTTTCGTCCGAGAAACTGGGTAAAGCGGAACGTGTCGAGGATGCCCGCGGCCGGTATATCGAATTCTGCAAGAGCACCATTCCGTCCCGTATCAGTCTTCGTGGCCTGAAGATTGTTATCGATTGCGCCAATGGCGCAACCTACCAGGTAGCCCCCAGTGTGCTGGAAGAAATGGGTGCAGATGTCATCGGCATTGGTGTTGAACCGAACGGGCTGAATATCAATGAAGAATGCGGCTCGACCATGCCAGAACTGTTATGCGAGAGGGTGCTGAAAGAAGGTGCCGATCTGGGTATCGCTCTGGATGGTGATGGCGACCGCGTCATTATGGTTGATCATAAAGGTGAGCTGGTCGATGGCGATGAGCTGCTTTTCATTATCGCCGCTTCCCGCAAGGAAAATGAACAGCTGGCCGGACC
Organism: Gammaproteobacteria bacterium; assembly: GCA_030618475.1. Classification (GTDB taxonomy): domain Bacteria; phylum Pseudomonadota; class Gammaproteobacteria; order DSM-19610; family DSM-19610; genus Thiogranum. The sequence continues at coordinate 21,939 of JAUXDG010000005.1, forward strand.
GGTAGTCGGTACCCTGATGAGTAATCTCGGGCTGGAACACGCCTTGCACCAGCTGAACATAGAATTCAGACGTGCCAGGGTGGGTGACCGCTACGTCATGGAAATGCTCAATGAGCATGGCGGTGTGGTGGGTGGAGAGTCTTCCGGTCACATTATCTGCCTGGATCGGACCTCGACCGGAGACGGCATGGTATCAGCCCTGCAGGTGCTGGCAACCATGATACAGAAGAACGTCGGCTTGCACGAGTTGAAACAGGGTATGAAAAAGTATCCTCAATGTATGATTAACATACCACTGGTCAGGCATCTCGATGTAAATAACAGTGAGCCGATTCAATCTGCCGTCAGGCGCGCGGAAACACACCTGAATGGAACAGGGCGTGTGCTGTTGCGCTCCTCCGGTACCGAACCCCTGATCCGTGTCATGGTCGAGGGTGAAGATGAAACCCTGGTCCGCCAGCAGGCTAAACTGCTGGCCGAAATCGTTGAGCACACTGTCACGGGTCATGCTGAAAGTGCGTGAATGTATCTACTGATCGCTGACTTCGAACAGGTAGGCCAGTAGATAGGCGCCTAACAGCAAGGCCACCCACAATACCATGCTGCCGGTCGGCCAGTTGCGCGCCAGCAAGCCCTGCGGAGCGTGATGGCGCGACAAGGTATTGATCAACGACCTCGCACAGCCTGCGCCCCAGCGCCGCACAGCGGCGTCGAGCGGCTGCCCGATGCTGAGCAGTCTCTGTACTGTGAGTGGCAGCAGGCGCCGGTACGACCAGTCTGAATCAAGATTTACCGCACGCAGCTCGGGCGGGTACAGACCCTGTAAGTTCAGCCAGGCAAAGGCCAGTGCAGCGAACAACAGCAGTTGCAGCTGACTGATCACGTGGCTGAAATCATAGGCCTGGTAGGTCACTGGAAATGGCAACAGCTCATACAGCAGCCGCGGGTAGCTGCCGATCAAAACGCAGAGCAGCGCGGCGAGCAGCATAGCGAGCAGCATGTTAGCGGGTGGTTCCGTGGCCGCTATCCCCCTGTCATGGGAGAAAAAGGCAAAATACGGTATTTTGATGCCGGCATGATGAAAGACACCGGCCGATGCAAACAGCAGGAACAGCCACGCCCAGTCATGTCCCTCCTCCAGTACCGCAGTCATGATCATCGCTTTGCTGACAAAGCCGCTGAACAGGGGGAAGGCTGAAATCGAGGCTGCACCGATGATGCACAGCGCTGCGGTTTTCGGCATGGTCTTGTAGAGCCCACCAAGATCCGAGCCATTGATGCGTCCTGTTACCTGCAGAACGGCTCCCATCGACATCAGCAGCAGGCCTTTGAAAATGACCTCGTTGAAGGCGTGGGCCAGCGCACCGTTCAGCGCAAGTTGCGTCCCGATTCCGATTCCACAGACCATAAAGCCGATCTGGTTGATCATGCTGTAGCCCAGTACACGGCGCAAGTCGTTTTCGATCACCGCGTAGAAGATCGGGAAGCAGGTCATGACCACACCGATGTAGATCAGCAGCTCGGTACCCGGAAAGCCCCTTGCCAGCGCGTACACGGCGACCTTGGTTGTCATCGCGCTGAGGAACACGGTTGCGGTCGGTGTCGCTTCCGGGTAAGCATCGGTAAGCCAGTTGTGAAGCAGGGGGAAAGCACACTTAATGCCGAAGGCGATAAAAATCAGCCAGCCGGACAGCCCGTCAAGACCAATATAGCTGAACTGCAGTGAGCCACCCTGTTGCAGATGCAGCAGCACGCCGGCCAGCAGCAATACGCCGGAGAAGATCTGCATCATCAGGTAGCGGAAGCCGGCGGCCAGGGCGCGTTCGCTGCGTCGTGCCCAGATGAGAAACACCGAACTGACCGCGAGCAGTTCCCAGAACACGAACAAGGTGATGAGATCACCGGCGAACACGGCACCGAGCGCGCTGCCGGCATAGCACAGGCCGGCCACATGCTGCAGTGTGTCCCGCACATGCAGGGAGAAGACGATGGCAAGCAAGGCGCCGATATGAAACAGATAGCCGAACAGCAGGCTCAGCTTATCGACGCGGAACGGGATCAGCTCGTAACCGAGAAAACGGGTCTGCAGCTCGACGCCGGATTCGACGCCGAGCAGCTGCAGCCCGCCCAGCAGCGGTGCGGCAAGCAGGATAAGCACGCGAATTCTGCCCCGCGTGAGGCCGGCCAGCAGGGCGGCGGCATAAAAGGGTACAAAGGGCGGCAATTCGGCAAGCCACATCACCGCTAATTACCCTTGCCATAGTAGTCTTCGGGACGCTTGACCAGCTTGCGTAGCAGTTTCGCGATGAGTACCAGCAGCACGCAGCCGACGAAACCGTACACGGCATAGAACCCCCACCAGCTGTCCCAGGGGTGTACGCTGTGGCGGTGATAGAGGAAGTCGATCACCAGCAAAGCGGCACAGCAGCTGTACAGGACAACCAGCACACGACGCACGCTGCTGTTATCCATGGCCGTCCCCGGGTGTGAGCAGCCGGGCGATGGCATACAGCGAATCGGCATAAAAAAACAGTCCCACGCAGCCGCTGGCAGTCAAGCCGATGGCCAGCAGACAGGCCAGCGGTGCCTCCCGGATTCCCTTACCCGCCATGTCTGCCGGGGACGGGTAGAAAAAGCCGCGCAGCGGAACCGTCAGCAGATAAAGTGCGCTTAACAGTGAGCTCGCCATGAGCACGACGAGCAGGGCTTGATGTCCGGCTTCGAGAGTGGCCAGCATGAGAAACCACTTGCTCCAGACGCCACCCGCCGGTGGCAAGCCGATGATGCAGAGGCTGCCGATGAGGAAGGCGGACATGGTAAACGGCATGTTCCTGCCCACACCGTGCATCTGACTGACCGCCGTTTTTTGCGTGGCGAGCAGTATGGCGCCGGCGCAGAAGAACAGGGTGATCTTGCCGAAGGCGTGCATGACCATGTGCAGGGTGCTGCCGATGATGCCCGAGCTGGTGGCCAGGAAAGTGCCGAGGACAATGTAACCCAGCTGGCTGATGGTCGAATAGGCGAGTCGCGCTTTGAGATTGTCCTTGCTCAGGGCCACCAGGGAAGCCAGCAGGATGGTGGCGGCGGCGACATAGAGCAGCCACTGTGTGGCCTGCAGTTCCGCCACCAGGTCAATACCGAACACATAGAGGGTGACCTTGAGGAGGAAAAACACGCCGCCCTTGACCACAGCCACAGCGTGCAGCAGGGCGCTTACCGGTGTGGGTGCCACCATGGCCGCCGGTAACCAGCGGTGCAGGGGCATGAGCGCGGCCTTGCTGATGCCGAAGGCATACAGAGCAAACAGAATACCGAGCAGGGCCGGTGATGCCGTACCGCGCAGACTGCCGCCCTCGACAAAGTCCAGCGTGCCGGCGAGTTGCCAGGTCCAGATCAGGGCGAACAGAAGAAAACCGAGCGAGGGTGCAAGCAGCAGTCCGAGGTAAAGGCGACCGCTGCGCCGCGCCTGTTCTGAGCCGCTATGCGTAACCAGTGGGTAGGTGCTGAGTGTGAGCAGTTCATAGAACACGAACAGGGTCAGCAGATTGCCGGCCAGTGCCATGCCCATGGCTGTCCACAGCGACAGCGCGAAGCAGGTATAAAAGCGGGTGAGGTTCGTCTCCTGGCGGGCGCGCATGTAACCGACGGAATACACAGAGGTCACGATCCACAGCAGACTGGCGAGCAATGCAAACAGCAGGCCGAGCGGTTCCACCGTCAGTTGCAGAGACAAACCCGGCAACGGCTCGGCCATCATCAGGCCAGGGCGCGCGCCGTCGAACACAGCAGGTGCGAGTACGGCGAGCGACGCGAACAGCAGGATCGCGGTGATTATGGTCAGGGCTTCGCGCACAGCCGGATGACGCCCGTTGAATGCGATCAGCAGGGCGCCGGTCAGCGGTGTCCAGAATGCCAGCTGCAGAGCGATCGTTGCGCTCATTCACTGACTCCAAGCAGTTGCCGTGCCGCCTGCGAGGCGACGCCAACGGTCAGGCTGGTGTCGATGCCGAAATACAGATTGGCGATGATCAACGCCCAGGTCGGCAGCAGCATCGAGCGCGGTGCTTCCCTGATTTCGCCAGCGTGCGCTGGTGAAGGGGCCTGGAAATACGCCACTTCGACGACCCGCCAGACATACACCAGGGCCAGCAGCGAGGCTACCAGCACTGCGACGGCGAGCGGCCACCAGCCCCGCTCCAGGGCGCCCACGACGAGATACCATTTGCTGATGAAACCGACCGTCAGCGGTACCCCGATGAGGCTCAGACCGCCGATCACAAACGCCGCCATTGTCCAGGGCATGAGTCGCCCGAGACCACGCATCTGTTCCATGTTCGCCATGCCGAGGCGATAGACTATGCAGCCGAGTGACAGGAATAATGCGCCTTTCATCAGGGCGTGGTTGAACAGGTGCAGAATGGCAGCGGTAAGTCCGGTCACCGAGGCGAAGCTGATGCCCAGAATCATGTAGCCGATCTGCGCAATACTGGAGTAGGCGAGCAGACGCTTGATATTGTCCTGGAAGATCGCCGCCGTCGAGCCTGCAAACATCGCTGCCAGCGCCAGCACCATGAAGATGAAATTGAGTGGCATGGTTTTGAATGCGAAGCTGACGCCGAAGATCGTAAACATGAATCGCAACAGCACGTAGAATGCCACCTTGGTCGCCGTTGCGGCGATGAAGGCACTAACCACCGAGGGTGCGTAGGCGTAGGCGTTGGGCAACCACAGGTGCAGGGGGACCAGCGCGATTTTGATGCTGATACCCACGGTAAGAAAAGCAAACGCGGTCTCTACCGTGCGGGTACCGGTAACCGCAGGTAAACGCTGCGACAGGTCCTGCATATTCAGCGTCCCGGTCATCATGTACAACAGGCCGATGCCGATCAGGATGAAGGTCGCGCCGATGGTGCCCATGAAGAGGTACTGATAGGCTGCCGTCAGTGCACGTCGCTGTTCGCTGAGGGCGATGAGCGTGTAGGAGGACAGCGCGGAAATCTCCATGAACACGAACAGATTGAAGACGTCGCCGGTGACGGTAATGCCAAGCAGGCCGGCCAGGCACAGCATATAGGCAGTATAGAAAAGGGGGATGCGCGTAAAGAGGATTTCTTTGGCCACGCTGCGCTGCGCGAACAGCAGTACCACGCTGCTGATGGCTGCGACAATCAGCAGTACGAAAGCGTTGACGGTGTCGACGCGGTACTCGATGCCCCAGGGCGTCGGCCAGCCGCCCAGTTCGTAGGAGATAACCCCCTGTTCCAGGGTTTGATCAAGCAGTAATGCGGCAATCAGGAAGGCTGTCCAGCTTGCCGCCAGGCTCACACCCCAGGCGAAGCGCCGGTCCTGGACCAGCAGGCAAAGTGGCGCGGTCAGCAAGGGGACGATGACCTGTAATATGGGCAGGTGCTGGGTGATCAAAAGGACTGGTCTTGCTCGTGGATCTCATCCTCTTCCACACTGCGGTACGCCTCGTTGATACGCACCACCAGCGCCAGCGCGAGGGCGGTGGTGGCGACCCCGACCACGATGGCGGTGAGTATCAGTACGTGGGGAAGCGGGTTGGAGTACAGCGAGACTCCTTGCGTAACAATGGGCGCGGTCCCGCCCTCGACCTTGCCCATGCTGATGAACAGGATGAATACCGATGCCTGAAAGATGTTGAGACCGACAATCTTTTTCACCAGGTTGCCTTGTGCGATGACGACATAGAGACCAGCCATCATCAGGAAAATGACAATCCAGTAATTGTAGTGCCCGATCAGGACATTCACCGTCGCACCCCGCGTTCGGCAAAGGCAAAGAATATGATCATCATGACTGCGGCGACCGCCATGCCGATGCTCAGTTCGGTCAGAAAAATGCCCAGGTGTTGTCCCTCCATCCGCTCCTGCGCCAGTACGTCATAGTCGAGGAAATTGGCGCCGGCAAACAGCGATGCCAGCCCGACGCCGATGTAGAGCAGCATGCCGAGTGAGGCCAGCACGCTCAACACCCGTTCTGTGGCGACTGCCCGTGCCAGGTCGATGCCGAACACCAGGGCATAGAGGACGAACGCCGCGGCAAAGATCACACCGGCCTGGAAGCCGCCACCGGGGCCGGTTTCACCGTGGAACTGCACATACAACGCAAACATCAGGATCGGCGGGATCAGCATTTTCGCCGCGATGCGCAGGACCAGGTTGTGGGGCTGGATTGGAGGGCGCATTCAGGGTTTCCCGCTGCGCTTTCTGTAACCGAGCAGGGCGAGCACGCCGATGCCAGCCGTGAAGATTACCGTTACCTCACCCAGTGTGTCATAGCCGCGGTAACTGGCAAGCACCGCAGTGACCAGATTCGCCACGCCGACTTCATCCTCGGTGGCTTCGATGTAGTGTCGGGCAACGTGGCTATGCAGCGGGGCAGCGGGGTCGCTGAAATACGGCATGTCGAACGTACCGTACACCAGCGTTGCGCCGATGCTGGTGACCACCAGCAGCGGAATAACGGTGCGCTTGCGGCGTACCTTTTCCCGCCGAACCGTGAGCGCCAGTGTACTGAGCATGAGGAAGGTGGCGATACCGGCGCCGACCGCCGCTTCCGTGAAGGCGACATCCACCGCGTTCAGGGTGACGAACAGGGCGGCGGTGAGAAAACTGTAGATCCCGAACAGCATAACGACGGCGAACAGGTCACGCAGACGGATCACCGCCAGCACGGTGATGGTCAGGAATCCGAGCAGGATGATGTCGATCAGGATTTCGATGATGGTCCTCCCGGAGGGTCGACCACGGGCTCCAGTTTGCCATGCAGTGCCGCCTTGGCGATGGCGTGGGCGGCGGTGGGCGAGGTGAGCAGCAGGAAGGCCAGGATCAGGAAGAGTTTTAACAGCACCGCACTCCAGCCAGCCTGAAACATCAGCCCGACGAGTATGAGGCCTGAACACAGGGTGTCCGTGACCCCGGTCGCATGCATGCGCGTGAAAAAATCGGGAAACCTGAGGATGCCGACGCCACCGCTGATGGCAAAGAAAGCACCCGCCAGCAGGCAGACCCAGCTGATCAGGTCGAGCCAGTCATTCATCGGGGGGATGCTCCTTGAAAGCGCTTTGCGGGGCGGTGATGGAGCGGAAACGCCCGAACTCGAAAAAACGCAACACGGCGACCAGGCTGATGAAGTTGATCAGTGCATAAACGAGCGCAATATCCAGAAAATCCGGACGGCCGGTCAGAAATCCCAGTACCGAGATGAACAGCACAGTCTTGGTGCCGAACATATTGACGGCCAGGACACGGTCGTACAGGGTGGGCCCTGCCAGCGCCCGCACCAGGGCAAGGGCCATCACTACCAGTATGGAAAGACCGGCTGCGATGAACATCAGGTGTCCACTAGCGTTCCAACTGCCCTTCGAGTTCGGTGACGCGGCGATCCATCTCTCCCTGCTGCAGGGTCTCGGCATCCTTGCGGGTCAGGGCATGGACCAGAATGTCATCACCCTCGATACTCAGGGTGACGGTGCCGGGAGTCAGGGTGATGGAGTTCGCGTAGATCACCTTGCCGAGCGCGCTCTTCTGACTCGATTTGATTCGCACCACGGTCGGACTGATGGCCCGGCCCGGCGTCCAGATCCGACGTGTGACATCGAGGCTGGAACGGATGACCTGCCGGCTCAGCCAGCCCAGGAACAGGGGCAATCGCGGCGTCAGATGGATCGGCAGAGATTCGTGATCGACCACATCCATGTTGGTCGAGATGACCACCACCAGAAATGCAGAGGCAATACCCAGGGCCAGATTCAAGGCGCTAAAATCCGGGGAAATCATCAACCAGAACACCATCAGGCTGGCTGTCATGCTGAGTGTGTGCACTGTAAAACGCTCTCCTCGTTGTGAAGCTGCTTGGCGGCTTTCTGCGGCGGGGCCGGCGCTCGTCCCCGCAAGTCACTGCGCTGTGCCCCCGCCAGACACTCGGCGCTGGCTCCAGGAGTGTGG
>JAUXDG010000228.1 GCA_030618475.1 Gammaproteobacteria bacterium
TAACCGACCAGCTGGTAGCCATTACCGAAGGACTGCACACCGACGACCTCGCCGACCTGTTACAGGATCTTCCCGGTACGGTTATCCATGAATTGTTGCACTCCATGGACAAGCAGAACCGTCAGCGACTGGAAACCGTGCTCTCCTATCCGGAAGATACCGCCGGCGGCCTGATGGATCTGGACATAGTGACGGTGCGCGCCAACGTCACACTGGACGTGGTCTTGCGCTACCTGTGCCTGCGCGGCGAGATTCCGGACCTTACCGATAGCCTGATGGTGGTCGACCGATTCGACCACTACCAGGGACTGTTATCCCTGGCAACGCTGTTGACCAGCGATCCGGACACCAGCGTTGCGGAGGTCATGGACCGTGCTGTAGACGGTATCCTGGCCTCCACGGCAGACGATGCCGTTGCCCGCCTGTTTGAGGACCGGGATCTTGTCTCTGCACCGGTTGTTGACGAGGCAGGCAAACTGCGCGGCCGTATCACTATCGATGACGTAGTTGACGTTATTCGCGAAGAGGCAGATCACTCACTGATGAGCATGGCGGGTCTGGACGAAGAGAATGACATCTTCGCCCCGGCAATGCTCAGCGCCCGTCGTCGCGCCGTCTGGCTGGGAATCAACCTGGCAACCGCCTTTCTGGCCTCCTGGGTCATTGGCCTGTACGAATCCACCCTGGAAAAAGTCGTCGCCCTGGCTGTACTCATGCCTATCGTCGCCAGTATGGGCGGCATCGCGGGAAGCCAGACACTGACCATTATGATACGCGGACTGGCCCTCGGACAGGTCGGCCCGACGAACGCCAGGACATTGATGGTTAAAGAACTTCTTGTCAGCATTTTGAACAGCCTGATCTGGTCTGTGGTGGTTGCCGTGATCGCCACGGCCTGGTTCCAGAACACCGACATAGGCTTGATCATTGCAACCGCTCTTATGATCAACCTGGTGTGTGCAGCGCTGGCGGGATTCAGTATTCCACTGGCGCTGAAACACATGGGTATTGATCCCGCCCTGGCGGGCAGCGTCCTTCTCACCACGGTCACCGATGTGGTCGGCTTCATGGCATTTCTGGGACTGGGAACCTGGTATCTGTTATAGACCGGGCAACACCTTTCTCAACAGTAAGACGATCGCCACAATAACGACAACACCGAGTACCCTCTCCATGGTCTGCGGCGAGTATCTGCCGGCTCCAATAAAAGAGCCCAGCGCACCACCAACAAATACTGCAAAGATAAGTGGTACATACTCGCGCAAATCAATCGCATTGTACTGAAGCCGGGCCACCAGACCTGATAGTGAGTTGAGCCAGATAAAAACAGCACCGCAGGCCGCCGCTTCCTTTGTCGTGCCCAAACCCAGAATAATGATCAGCGGCACCAGGTAAATTCCGCCACCAATGCCGACTATTCCTGCCACCAGCCCGAGCACAGCGCCAGCAAGCAGCGAAACGGCCAGTCTCCGCCCGGCACCCAGATTCAGCCTGAACGAGGCGTTTTTCCAGATATAGAGCCGAACCGCGACAAACATGAGTGACAACAGAAGTACCCAGTAGAACACGTCCCTGGGTAGCTGAAGGGTACCCCCCAGGTAGGCCATGGGTATCGACGAAACCAGGAACGGCAGGACCAGACTGAGCCGCCCATGCCCGCTTCTTATAAAATTGAAGCTACCTGCCGTGGTCACGATCAGGTTCAGCACCAATGAAATCATCGGAATGGCAAGGCTGTTGAATCCCATCACCGCCAGTAACGCGGTATAGGCAGAGCCCCCGGCAAGACCCACGCTGGAGTATGCATAAGCAATAAAAAAAAACAGCGCCGCCACCAGCCAGGGAGACGCGATAAGTTGTGAAAACGTCATATCCCGGTCAGCAGCGATTCAATCTCTTGTTCCCGGACCGGGAACGGCAAAACCGCATACAGCGGAAAAAGTTCAGCCAGCTTGCCGACATATTGCTGTTCAGCCTTATCCACCATGACGATAACCCGTGCTTGCGGCGCGTACTTACGCAAACTGGCTAACAACACATCCAGGTTGCTGATATTCACCCCGGCATAGTTACTGCTGTAACCATAAGAAAACTCAGCCACGATAAAATCCGGCTGTTGTTTTTTCAACTGGGCGATGACTTTTCTCATGGAGTTGAATTTCACTTCATTGACTTTGAGACGCTGGTAAAGAGCCGTAAAGTTCGGGTGCGCGGGTGACTCAATCACTGAAAACAGGGTTGCAACAGGCATGTTCCATTAACCGCTTTTTATTCCGAAATTCATACCAATCGACAAGCGCGTCTCACCACTTTTGTTTTCAGTGACTTGGTGCATCACATCCGGCGCAAAGAAAACAAACATACCCTGCCTGGCTGTAATCCGGGTAACAGCCACACCCCGGGTCAACACCAGGTCCCCGGAATTTTCCGGCACCTTGACGTAATACACAGCGGACACCAGTTCATCATCCTCATCATGGCTGTGCGACACAGTCACGTCGCCGGGCCCCATATCATTGATCCAGAAACCGACCGACAGATTGATTTCTGCTTGTTGCAGAAATCGGGCTGCGCCCTGGCACGCAGCCTGCAATACCGGCTTCAAGGCAGGAATCCGGTCTTCACCGACATAGATATTTTCATAGCGTCCCTCGAAGTGATGAGTTCGCTGCAAGCCTGGATCATCGCACACATCCTGGTATTGCGAGCAGACAGCATCGTTAATGGCTTGCGCATCGGCTAACTCCATCACATAACATTCAAGCCGATATTCCTGTAGTCTGGTCATGGTATTTATTGGCATTGAGCAAGTTATTTGCACCATAATACCTGCAAGCCAAACTGATCGAAAACCTTGTATGCAAGATGAAATCGACCCGCGCGAACTGGCGCCCAGTAAATCCCGGCTCAAACGTGATGCTCATGACTTGCAAAAGCTGGGCACCGATCTGCTGGATGTTCCGGAATCCGAGTGGGCCTCACTGGGGCTTGCGGAGAATCTGGTGTCTGCGCTGAGAGAGGCTAAACGCCTGCACTCGCACGGCGCCCGCAAGCGGCAATTGCAGTACATCGGCAAACTGATGCGGGACATCGACCCGGAACCTATTCTGCAATATTTCCGGCAGCTGCGCCTGAAAGCCCGCCAACAGGCACAGAGACAGCATGATCTGGAAGGCTGGCGGGATCGCCTGATAGAGGAAGGCGACCCGGCACTCGGCGCATTTCTGGAACTGCACGCGCAGGCAGATCGTCAGCACCTGCGGCAGCTGATTCGCCAGGCAAAAAAGGAACACGCCGAGAACAAACCGCCCAGGTCCAGCCGCGCATTATTTCGCTACATCAGGGATCTGGAGCCTGTCCGAAAATAAAGAACCTGCTGCAAAGAAAATCAACAATCTGATCAGCGTCATTGATATTCAGGACCGGCAGATTCGTGGCTACCGGCAGTTCACCATCCGTCGCCACGGCAATGATATCGGCGTCCTGCGGGTATATCGGCGATTTTCCTACCCCACCCCGGTAAAGTTCAATCTTGGCAAATGCCTCGTCCTTGAAGCCTTCCACCAGGATCATGTCCAGTGAATTCTGGTCCAGCTTTTTCAGCAACTGATTGAGGTCCGCCTCGCTCTCGGCTTCTTTCTCTACAATCAGCACTTCGCGCTGGGTGGAGGCGATGAGCATCTGAGATGCACCCGCCATGCGCAACTCATAACTGTCCTTGCCGGGTTGATCGATTTCAAACGAATGGTGTGCATGCTTGATCACGCCGACGCGCACACCCCTGCCACGCAGCAAAGGAATAATCTCCTTCAGCAGTGTCGTCTTGCCGGTCCCGCTGTAGGCGGCAAAACCAATGACAGGTTTTTGCGTATTGTTCAACATGTCAGCCGGTATTATCTATCCTAACAGTGAACAGGTCTCTGCTTCGCGGATTTTTCACCACGAACATTTGATCAGTTGTTCCTCAGTGACCTTTTTGTCCTTTGTGTTTCAGCGGTATCAGCAATGAACTTACCGACTCGATCCGGGGGAAATTCAAGGTAATATGAACAACTGGAATGCGCGAATTACTGGCCTCGATCAGGCGTTTCCTCGACCAGGTGATTGGCAATGAGTTCCGTAATACCGATCAGTTCAAGCTCCATTTCGTTTTCTTCCAGCCCGTCTTCCAGCATGTGCCGGCAATTCGAGCACGCGGTGACCAGCGTGTCCACTTTGATCTCGTCCAGCTGGCGTTTCTTGGCGCTGAATACCTGCAGGCGCAGTTCATTAGCCCGTTCGTTGGAACTGACGCCGCCGCCACCGCCACAGCACCAGTTCATATCCCCGTGCTCTTTCATTTCGACGAAATTGGGCGCCACCATGTTGAG
>JAUXDG010000157.1 GCA_030618475.1 Gammaproteobacteria bacterium
CCGTTTCCGTCTGTTGAACGGATCTGTGTCGCGTTACTTCAAGGTTGCCCTGGTTGATCAGTCCGGCAATCCGGTACCCTTCTACATGGTCGCCAACGACGGCAACATCATGGAGCACACGGTCTATTTCGAGAACGGTGAGCTGCCCACCCAGGGTATCGCTGAGCGCTACGACATCATCGTAGACTTCAGCAAGTTCAAGGAAGGCGACACGCTCTATATGGTCAACCTGTTGCAGCATAAGGATGGACAGGCCACCGACAAGCCTGTTGCGCTGGCCGATATTGTCAGTGGTGCCTATCAAGCCGAACAGGTCGACGATGACGGTAACGGTACAGCTGACCGCTGGGCGAACGGCGATCCGGTGGTCGGCAAGTTCCTGGAATTCCGTGTACACAAATACGAAGACAAGGATCGCAGTATGGATCCTTCAATGTATGTGGCCGGCAAGAAGAAGATGATCCCGCTTCGCAGACCCAGCGAAGCGGAACTGGCCAATGCACTTCACCGCTCTTTCGAGTTCGAAAGACAGCCAACGGATGACAAGCCCTGGGTGATCGAAACCGATGGTGGTAAAGGCTTTGCTATGGATCCACGGCGCGTCTCTGCTGCACCGCAGGAAAACTCCAGTGGTTTGGAAGTATGGCGGCTTATTAACAGCGGCACGTGGAGTCACCCGATCCATATTCACTTCGAAGAAGGTATTATCCTGCGACGCAATGGCCAGGAGCCGCCTGAGTGGGAGAAATGGGCGCGTAAGGACGTGTATCGTCTTGGCCCTCAATCCGACAGTGGCGATCTGGTTGAGATAGCACTGCGCTTCAGGGAATTTGCCGGTACCTATATGGAGCACTGCCACAATACCCAGCACGAAGACCACGCCATGCTGTTGCGTTGGGATATCGAGCATCCGGGGCAGGTCAAGCTGATGCCAACACCCATGCCTACCTGGGATGGTGTGAGCTATGTCGATAGCGTGGCGTTGCCCACCTTCAGAACGGGCGACGCTGTGGGTGAGTTCGGCCCGGAGTTGGACCCTGTATCTGTGTGGGTCAAGGATATGGTTATCGGTGAGCTTGACGATATAAGGGACCACCCGATTGGCGATGCGCTATCAATCCCCGAGCCAGATAATGAACGTGGCACCGCAACCTTCCCACTGACCCGAGGCACCAATATTGATGCCGATGGTAACCAGAGAGAAGTCTGGTACTTCCTGCACGACGTCAGTGATGAAGATCTGGCTGAAACACTGGGACTCGCCTGGGCCGGTGGACTGGTTAATGTTCCAGTGGCAGCGACAGCTGAAGCCAGTGTGTCAGAGACTGGATACTGGACCTTCTACGGTGATCTGCCGAATCCGGTTTGGGCGAATGACATTAATCACCCAGGTATTCCGGACGTGGATGACAACAATACCTACTCGCCACTTCGTCGCGTGAATTACGGCGGCAAGGACGTGGTCTTCAATGCCATCATTATCCAGTGGGGTGACGAACCGTGGGAGCACAACAGAATCGACGAAAGTTGTATCAGCTTCCCGGATCTTCCGGCCAATACAAGCTGTATGTACAACGGTAACGCATGGGGTGGCTTGCATGAGTCCGGACATGTGGTAGAGCTCGTGACCGATGGTCCGACTCCACATGTGTCGATTAAGCTGCACAAGTCGTGGTCTGAAGAAGGCGATTACCTGCCGTACTACATCGTGCTGGATACCTTCCCGTTTGGACCGTCTAAAGCGATGGGTGTGCCTTATGTACCGAAGCACCAGTTCCTGGCTGATGCCGCAGTACCATTGGTACAGTTCCTGCCGCCTGCACCGATACGTCCAGGCTATCCGCCGACACCGGCCGACGGAAACGGCATACTCGGTGGCGGACCGTTCGGTAGCCAGGTCGGTGTCCCGTCATACTTTATGCCTGAAGATGACTACAGCCCCATGTGGCACATCGGCTTTGCTCACTGGTTAACGCCGGCGACAGACAGTGTCGGGGTCGTTAAGGGTCTGAAGCAGCTTAAAGAGCTGCGGGCTGAAGGCAAGCTGGAAATCCTCGAGTTTCCGGCACCACCTCAAATTGGGCTGGATAACTATGATTTCGATAATCTCAACTCGCCGCATGTGGTCAACTGTCCGACACCGATGACGATAGATACTGCTATCTATCGGGCGCGGAACGCCGGCAAATAGGACTGAGTTCGCGGTGAGCCGATCAGCGCTCACCGCGAACTCTCTTTCTCTATAACAACAGCTTGAGTATGAGAAATATGATGGGTAAGTATCTCCGGGTGGCGGCCTTCGCTTTGTTTATCACTGTCAATGTCCCTGCTTTAAGCGCAGCCTCACCCTGGGGTGCGAACTATTTTCCCAATGTGCCATTGATCACCCACGAAGGGAAAACCGTCAACTTCTTTGACGATCTGATCAAAGACAAGATAGTGGCTATCAACTTTATCTACAGCCATTGCCCGGACACCTGTCCGCTGGAGACGGCGCAACTCGTCCAGGTGCAAAAGATCCTGGGTGATCGCCTGGGCAAGGATGTTTTCTTTTACTCCATATCGATTGACCCGGAAAATGACACCCCGTCAGTTCTAAAGGAGTACAGAGAAAGGTTTAAAGCGCGGTGGACGTTTCTGACGGGTAAAAAGTCGGATATTATCAAACTGCGCAGGAAGCTGGGATTGTACGTTGAGGAGATCCAGGATGGTTCTAACAACCATAATGTGAATATGATCATCGGCAATCAGGCCACGGGCCGCTGGATGAAACGCGCACCCTTTGAAAACCCCTATGTACTTGCCGATCAGATTGGCAATTGGCTGACGGGCTGGAAAGCGCCGCCTCGGGGCGATAACTATGCGAATGCACCTGAGTTGCGCAGTATTCCCCGAGGGGAACAGATATATCGTACACGCTGTGCCACCTGCCATTCCCTCACCGGTAATGAGCTGGCAGGGGCGCTGGGGCCGGACCTGCTGGGTGTCACCCAGCGGCGCGAAATGGACTGGCTCCTCAACTGGCTGAAGGCGCCAGACCAGATGTTAAAGAACAAAGACCCCATCGCGATGGCGCTCTATAAACAATACAATAACCTGGCCATGCCTAATATGCGTTTGAACAAGGAGGAGGTGCTGGCTTTACTCGACTATATCGATGATGAGATGAAAAGGGCACCGGAGAAATCAGAGCACAAAAGTGCTGACACTCCCGTGGCCGCAGCGTTCACTGTCAGTCAGGATAAACCTGCTGGCGATGTGGTCGCGATTATGAACGCATGGGTTCGAGAAGCGCATCCCAATGCGAATGTGAATGCCGGATACATGACGCTGGTGAACGTAGGTCCCGAAGAGGTGAGGTTGGTCAATGTCGAGAGTGGGGCATTCCAGAGCATCGAAGTGCATGAAATGGCCACGGTCGATGGCTTGATGGAGATGCGTGAAGTAACCGACCTGGTTATCCCGGCACACGGTCAGATCCACTTCGAGCCCGGTGGCAAACATTTGATGTTGATGGGGCCGCGAGAGCACGTCACCACGGGGCAGAAGATCGATATGACCCTGACCTTTAAATCGGGCAGAAAACAAACGCTGTCAGTTCAGGTGGCGGCCAGGTAAGCAAAATGGCAACCCCCTGCAAGAGAATGCCTGGCAGAAGAAAACAGCCAAAGCCGCCTCAATGGCGGCTTTGCTGTGTCAAAAACCGATATTAGACCTGGATATGATACTCAGGGGAAGGCCGGTATGGTCGGTTCGGTACCTTCGAAGTCCGCATCGGAATGGTGCTTCTTGACCGAGTTCTGTATATCATCGACACGGTCTTTGGGCACATCCACCAGCACCAGAACCTGTCCTTCCTGAATGGCACTCTCGAATTGCTTGATATGGGTATTTTCGACATCCATACCGATCATGCCACCCAGCCAAGCGCCCATGCCGGCACCCGCCAGTCCCATCGCCAGCAATGCGCCACCGGCAATAACCACCCCGGGCAATGCGATCGCCACCAGTCCAGCCGCTATGCCGGTGGCTCCACCCATGGCGACACCGCGTTCAACGGCTGGCACAAAATCGCTTTTCTGGATCAGCGACGCTTCCGGCAAGTCCTGAAGCGGTGTGCCTTCTTTAGCGATGACATGGATACGGCGTTCCTCAATCCGCGCCAGTAATAATTCGTCCACCACCTTGTGGGTAACGTCCAGGTCCGGTAACAGAAAATATAGTCGCCTCATGATTGACTCCTCGTTGGCCTCTATGGCGGATTCTACAGATTTATAGGTATAAGTTTAGGATAATTATTCTGCCAAATCGCTCCGTTAAGTCAACCGATTGTTTTATGGTGAAATCTGGGCCAGACTTTGCGGTGACAGGGGGGCCAGACAGCCGGGAGGCAGCGGATGGAGAAGACACAGACCTATATCCGTTTTTTCAGCGAAATCGGTATCGACGACGTCGCCCTCGTCGGAGGCAAGAACGCATCGCTGGGTGAGATGTATCGGCAACTGACTCCCGGGGGAGTGAAGGTGCCGAATGGCTTTGCCATCACCTCCCAGGCGTACCGCTATCTGCTGGACCAGGCCGGCGTCTGGGATGAACTGCACGCAGCGCTGGATGAGCTGGACCCCGACGATGTCACCGACCTGGCGAAACGTGGTGCACAGGCACGTTCCATTGTCTATGGCGCGCCACTGCCGGAAGACCTCAAACTGCAGATGCTCGAGGCTTACCGTTCACTGAAAGCTGAATACGGCGAGGACATGAGCCTGGCGATCCGCAGTTCGGCAACTGCGGAAGACCTGCCGACGGCGAGTTTTGCCGGTCAGCAGGATACCTACCTCAACATCAAGGGTGACGCTGAATACCTGGACGCCTGCAAACGCTGTTTCGCCAGCCTGTTCACCGACCGCGCTATCCACTACCGTATCGACCAGGGTTTTGACCACTTCCAGGTGGCACTATCCATCGGCGTCATGAAAATGGTGCGTGCGGACCTCGCCGCTTCCGGTGTCATGTTCTCGCTGGATACCGAAACAGGATTCAACGATGTCGTGTTCATTACCGCCGCCTACGGGCTCGGAGAAAATGTGGTACAGGGGGCGGTGGATCCTGATGAGTTGTACGTGCACAAACCAACCTTTGAACAGGGTTTTCGTGCCGTGTTGCGCCGCACGCTGGGCAGCAAGAAAATCAAAATGATCTACGGCCGTGGCGGTACGCGCAACGCCACGCGCAATGTCCCGACCTCTGCGGAGGAGCGGGCCCGTTACTGCGTCAGCGACGACGAAGTGATGACACTCGCCGACTATGCCATCAAGGTGGAAAAACACTACAGTGAAAAAGCGGGTTACCACAAACCCATGGACATGGAATGGGCCAGGGACGGCATCGACGGCCAGCTCTACATGGTGCAGGCACGACCGGAAACCGTGGCATCACAGCGCAAGGGCACCATGCTGGAGGAGTATCGCCTGATGGAACAGGCCGAGCCGCTGATCACCGGCCGCGCGGTCGGTGCCAGGATTGCCGTTGGCCAGGCCCGGGCAATTTCCGACATCTCCAGTCTGCACGAATTCAAGCCGGGTGAAGTGCTGGTGTCTGACACCACCACCCCTGACTGGGAGCCGGTAATGAAAACCGCTGCGGCCATTGTCACCAATCGCGGCGGCCGTACCTGTCACGCCGCCATTATCGCGCGTGAGCTGGGTGTCCCGGCGGTGGTAGGCTGCGGCGATGCCACCCGCATCGTAAACAGTGGTGACGTGGTCACGGTGTCCTGTGCCGAGGGTGATGTCGGCCGTATCTATCCGGGCAGGCTGAACTTCGAAATCGAGGAAACCGACCTGTCTGACCTCAAGCGTCCTGCGACCCGCATCATGCTCAACCTCGGCAATCCGGAGATCGCTTTCAAAACCAGTTTCCTGCCCAATGACGGCGTTGGCCTGGCGCGCATGGAATTCATTATCAACCAGTACATTCAGGCCCATCCCATGGCCCTGCTGCATCCGCAGCGGGTAGGGGACGAGCAGGAGCGGGCGGCGATTGAAAGTCTGTACGAGCAACACGACGATGCCAGCGCGTTTTTTGTTCAGCGCCTGTCGGAAGGTGTGGCTACGATTGCCGCTGCCTTCTATCCGAAACCGGTCGTGCTGCGGATGTCCGATTTCAAGAGCAACGAGTATGGGACACTGCTCGGTGGACGCTGGTTCGAAGTCAGGGAAGAAAATCCCATGCTGGGTTTCCGCGGTGCGGCACGTTACAGTCACCCGGCTTATGCGGAAGCCTTTGCCATGGAGTGTGCGGCCATGAAACGGGTACGCGGCGAGATGGGTATGAGCAATGTCAAACTCATGATCCCTTTCTGTCGGCGGGTAGTCGAAGCAGAAAAGGTGATCGCAAGCCTGGCTGAAAACGGTTTAAAGCGCGGCGAGAACGGACTGGAGATCTACGTCATGTGTGAAGTGCCCAACAACGTTCTCCAGATCGATGCCTTCGCCGAACACTTTGACGGCTTTTCCATCGGCACCAATGATCTCACCCAGCTGGTGCTGGGCGTGGACCGCGATTCGGACATTGTGGCGTTTGAATATGACGAACGAGATGAGGGTGTCAAGGCGATGATCCGCCTCGCCGTAGAGGGCTGCAAACGCAACCACCGTCATTCCGGCCTGTGTGGTCAGGC
>JAUXDG010000094.1 GCA_030618475.1 Gammaproteobacteria bacterium
CTGGATTTCGTGGAGAGTATTTTCGGCAATGGCGGCAACCCCTATCTTGCCGAATTTGATTCTGCACTGGATACCGATCACTGGACCGGCCATACCGGCTGCGTCATTCTTGCACCGCACCTGGTCAAGCTGACCAAGAAGGAGGTTGGACTTCCTCACACCACGAATGCCACAGAGCGTCAACGCACAGAAGGAATGTGCTGGGATGATGCGGACGAACTGTACAATGATGGCCATGCTTTCAAGCTCACCGCGCGTGACGAATCGGGCGTCATCGTCACCCTGTTAGCGGACAACTACTACGGCTACTGCAAGAAGGAAGTCAAAACCCAGATCAGCTATGCCGCAAACCTGTTCGGCATGGCCGAGGAAGAACATGCTGGCGGTGCGCTGGCATTCCCGTGCCGCAACCATGGCGAGGAATATGGTGTCGACAGCCTTACCCACATGCCCGGCTATTGCTTTGCTGACATGGTGGAACGCTACGGCGACATCATGGATCTGCAAGCGGAGGGCTACGGCATCGACCGGAACTGGCCGGAAGTTGTCTACGTACCGCAGAAGCTGCGCATGGACCTCAACGCCCAGACCATCTGCTGGGTAAAAGACGGTGAAACGAAGACTATCCCTCTGCAGCCTGAAAAGATCTACATGCAACCCAGCGGTTACAAGATCGAGATGAAGAAACACCCGGGCGCGCCATCCTGGCGTCTGGTCGGAATGGATGCCGAGGGCACCTTCTGCCATAAGCCTTCCACAGTCTCAGGCGGCGGCAAGTCGGAGATCTCGAAATCTCTCGATGATGCGGTGATCTATCGTCCGCTGTTCGTGGATGACCTGCAAAAAGATCTCGATATGGTGCAGGAAATATTCGATCAGGATTACACACAGCGCTTCAAGCCCGGTTACGAAAATGAAGACCGTGATGCAAGTCGCAAACCGCTGAGCCCGGAGCGCAGCCTCGGTTCGGTAATCAAATTGCTTACACCCACGTCTACCTACACGGATGAGTTCAACGCATGGCTGGCCTCTATTTCACCGCGTATCCTCGCGCTGGCGTTTCTCATCAAGCGCTTCTATCGCAGCGAGTGGGGTGACCGCTGGCGTGATTACCTGTCGGTCGATGAAGTGGACGGGGCACCTGCGCACGAACTGAAACTGGGTGACCGCAGACTGATGGCCTCCTACCTCCGCGTCGGTTTCGACAGCGACGGCAAGTGGCGTACCTTCAAACTGCGGCAGGATTACATCGCCACTGAAAAGGTGCAAATGGAGGACGACATCAGTGTATCTGTCGTCATACCAACCGAAACTATCGCCAGCTGCGGGCCGGAGCAGCATAAAAATAATAGCATCAAACTGGTGAAAAACTGCGAACACCGGCTGTTTCAGAGGCCCGATGACGCTATTCATCCCGGCTTTGACAAACAGACCGAGAAAGACCTCTCAGAGCCCGGTAATTTCATCGCCAATTATGAACCGCTTGGTGTTGAACAGTTAGCGCGCCTGGTAGAGGACGTGCACACTTTCTACCAGCTCACGCCGCCCATGCAGGCGATGCTGAAAGAGGCACACGTGGAGGATGGCACAGCTTATGCCGTATCTTCGGCCCATCCACGCCTGGTCGACGGCAAACCCTCGAAGAATCCGCGCTACCTGCAGAAACGTCCTGATCTTGTCAAGCCAGTACGCAAGTACCTTGCCGAGATGAGCACACGATTCAACCGAAAACTGGCGCTGTACGATCCCGTCTGCCACCCGGTGGATGCCGTGCTGGCCGGCCGGCGCAACAACCCGCCGGAAGCGGGCATACGTTCCCTGGCCGTCTACAACCCCATTCATTACCAGGAGTTGCCGGAACTGTTTATGGACTTTGTCTGCAGCCTCACCGGCAAATCACCGTCTACCACCGGTGCCGGCAGTGAAGGTGCGCTGACCAAGGGACCGTTCAATGCCCTGCGTACTACCGCTGACCTGAACAACGCACTGGTGTCTTTTATCCTCACCGGCTATGCCGGCTTCTCCAGCTCGGCCGGTTATGTGGGTCCGAACGTGCGGGTCGACCATGATATAAGCCTGCTCATACCGGAAATATGGGCGCGGATTGGCGCTGAAAAGCGTGATCCGGCGTACCTGGTTGAACATGGACACTTCGAAGCACTGGAAGATTTTCAACACAAAGGTAAAACCGTGCTCGCCAGCCGCCTGGGGTACCGGATGACGGACCAGTTTGTGCACAGCTTCTTTGGCAAGATCTTCGATAATCCGAGCGCCGTTTTTACCGAGGAGATCCTCAGACCCGAGGTCCAGGATCTGGAGATATTTGTAGACGGGATAAACAATATTGTCGAAGCACAACAACGTGTGGCACAACGCTATATCGACGACGGCAGTATCGAGGACGCCTGCCCGCCATTACAGGCCTTGCTGTATATTATGGCAAATGGCGAGCACGAGGGTATTGATGCACATCACCCCGAGTTCCGCGCCATGTTTACCCGTGAACGGCTGCTCGAATCCGACTGGTACCAGGAACGGCTGCAGATCAAGCAGATCCGGGATATTGGGCTGTGGCAGCGCCACGTCAGCAATCTGCGACAGTTCCTGGATGATGTGGACTATGCAGACGAGGCAGAACGCCTTGGCATCGCCCAGCGTCTCGATAAAGCCAGCTCAAAACTCGAACAGGCCCAGAGTGCGGAATACCTGAAGCGCCTGGTCGGGACATTGGGCGCCGATCCGCTCGGTCCCGCCACCAATATGGCTGAGAACCAGTTGATCAGCTGGACCAAAGCAAAAATATCACTCGTCAAAGACAACATGGCGGAAAACGATGCCGAACCGCTGCCAGCGCATAAAATCCCCTCGCTGCTGCAACGATTCAAAACAAGATTCAGAAGAGACCGACTCCATTAACACTATCACATAGGCTATGGTGGACGCAGCTACCAGGCTCTCCAGTGAAAAACCCCGCAAACGGGTCCCACACTCGTATTACTGCTTTTGCTGACAAGAGTAGCGCGGGAAGCTGAATTCAGCCTTAATTGGCTCCGTCCGGCAGGGTAAAATAAAACGTTGCGCTCTGCCCGACTTCAGACTCGGCCCAGACCCTGCCTTTGTGGCGCTCTATGACGCGTTTGACGGTCGCCAACCCAATCCCGGTACCCGGATAAGTCTCTTTCGGGTGCAGCCGCTGGAAGGTGCCAAACAGCTTGTCGACATACTCCATGTCAAAGCCGACACCATTATCCCGGACAAAGTAAACCGTTTCGCCATGCAGCGTGGTGGTAGCAAACTGGATTATTGCCGTTTCTCGTTTTGACGTGAACTTCCACGCATTCTCCAGAAGGTTTTTAAGCGCTGCGTAAAGCAACTCCCTGCTGCCGCTGACGATTACATTCTTCTCCACATGGTATTCAAGCCGTCGATTTGGATCTTCCGACCGGAGTCGCTCGAAATACTCCCCCGCACATTGGCTCAAGTCGACCCTGCCAACAGACATGTGCCTGCGTGTGATACGCGACAGTTCCAATATGTCATCAATGAGTTCAGCCATGTGGCTACCAGCCCTGATCACCCTTTGCAGGGCGTCTCTGGCATCACCACGCAGGGACTCTCCAACCTCTTCGGCAAGTATCTGACTGAAGCTGGTAATGGATCTCAGCGGTGCCCGCAGGTCGTGGGCGATGGTATAACTGTAAGATTCAAGCTGCTGTTGCACCTGTTTACGCTCACCGATCTCGTGCCGGAGTTTTGCATACGCCTTGCTCAACTTTGACTGTATTCTGTGCAGGTATGCGTAAAACAGAACAATAACCAGACCGGCCAATACGATACTGGATAACACAAATACCGTAGTCAGCGTCTTCAAATCACGGTGTTGGGTGGTGGTATTCAGCAATATCCAGATGTTGCCAAGCAACTGTTTGCGTGCGTCAACAGCTGGCAGGACACTGGCATCGTAGATCTGATCCTCATCACTTATCGTTATGGATACATTTTCTTCAACACCCTGTCCGATCTGCTGAACCAACTGCCTGGGCAATACAGCCAGGGTTTTATCAATGATCAGTTTGTCCGGAAACTGATTCCAGTCCACCCGACTCCCAAGCTGTTCCTGCAACTCTGACCATGCGTCAAACTCGAGGTACCGCTTATCGATCGCAACAACCAGATCGGCACCCGTCGTTCTTTTTACCCGTCGCGTCAGATGCTTAATATTTTCACCCAGTTCTATATAGCCGACCAGCTGTCCGTCGATGAGCCAGGGCTTGACAACTCGAAGCACAAACTGTCCAGACGCGCCCAGTTCTACACCCCACGCCAGATCCTGGCTGGTAAATGCTTCATCCAGGGTATGACGGTTTATCCGGTCACCATATCGTTCTGGACGGTGCACGCGCAGAAAAGTGGTCCTGTCCAGCGCGTAGAAATAAAAGTGGGATACCCGGCCTTCCTTGCTGATCCGTTTATAAACTGGCAAGGCTGCTGCAAGCAATGCCTGTCGATCCTCGTCCAACCATGCCTGTTGAATCAGGCTGTTACTCTCAATGAAATCTGTCAGGCTGCCCAACAGGCTGGCGGCTTCCTTCAGGTTCTCGGCATAGGCAATCCAGACATGCTGTTTCAGTTTTGCCGAGTGTGACTCGATAGTGCGCTGTTGCAGCCAGTATGCCCCGGCCATTGCGCCCAATAGCGTAAACACGACAAACAGCACAAAGGGCGCCAGGATCCTGGACGTAATTCTTTCAACTTTTGCGTCATCAGTTGAGAAGTGTGTCTTTTTCGATAACATGGAAACCAGGGCATCCTTCCCCAAGGCTGTTCAGTCTGCTTCTTCCCCCGGCTGAGCGGGTTGTATAGTTTAACAGCTTCGTTTTATACCGCACTTAGGGCCGCGGAAACAAATAATTGTCCAAAGATGGCGTGGGATGATTATTTGTTTCCGCGGCCCTTACGCAGGTGTTTTTCGATAATTCGTGAAACAGCCACGAAACCCATGGTCGCGGTCACAAAGGTTGCCGATCCGTATCCCATGCGACAATCCAGATGAACACCGTGAATACCCGGTTTCTGGTAGCCAACGCTGCCGTCCCCTTTCGGGTACACCTGCTGTTGACTCGAAAATACACATTCAACACCGAAATAGCGTTTCAGATTTCGTGTATAACCATGCTCGGCACGTAAGCGGGCACGCACTTTTGCGGCCAGAGGATCGTTAAATGTACGCGCCAGATCCTTTACCATTATCTGTGAGGGATCGCTCAGTCCTCCCGCTGCCCCTGTCGTTATCACAGGGATTCTGTTGCGTTTGCAATAATAAATGAGCGCCGCCTTGAACTTGATGCTGTCGATGGCATCAATAACGAAATCAAAGCCGCTGTCAACGGACAGGTGGTCAAACAGGTTTTTATCGGTAATAAAATCGTCAATGACGTTGCAGTGGCAAAGCGGATTTATTTCCTTCACCCGTTCTGACATCACAACGATTTTTTTCCTGCCCAGGCTGCTGTCAAGCGCATGGACCTGCCGGTTGATATTGGTGACACATATTTCATCATAATCAATCAGGGTCAGCGCACCTATGCCGCTACGTGCCAGGGCTTCGACCGCCCAGGAACCGACACCACCGACACCAATGACACAGACGTGCATGGCCCGGATCTGCTCCGCCGCAACAGCGCCGTACAGGCGCTGTATACCGGAGAATCGTTCAACACTGTCAGATTCTGACATCATCAGGACGGCATCTGCTGCAATGAAAAAACGCTACAGGCGTTGATAGTGGTTTGTCGCGCCAGAAAATCAGCGTCTTCATTGCGCACATCGGCCAGTGCACGCAGGCAGTGGGGCAGATACTCCGGGCTGTTACGCTCACCACGGTGTGCTGCTACCACCATGTCCGGTGCATCGGTTTCAAGTACGATAGCATCAACAGGCAAGTTTTCGGCGAGCCGCCGAATCCTGTTGGAACGCTGGTAAGTCAACATACCACCGAACCCCAGCTTGAATCCCATTTCGATGTATTGACGGGCCTGCTGAAGACTGCCATTAAACGCGTGCGCGGTACCGCCCCTCACCCTGATACGGCGCAAGGTCAACAACACCTGATCATGGGCTTTACGTACATGAAGAATAACGGGAAGACCGGCATTACGCGCCACTTCCAGCTGGGCTTCAAATAGCACCTGTTGTTTTTCCCGGTCCAGCTCGCGGACAAAATAATCGAGCCCGATTTCCCCCACCGCCACCGGCCGCTGTTTCTCTATTTCACTTTCAAGCGCTGAAATATCCTCCCGCTTATGTGTCTGCAGATACACAGGGTGCAAGCCCAAGGCTGGAAACAGAGCCTGCTCGGATCGACACAGCTGAATCAATCCGGCCCAGTGGTCTGCATCGACAGCGGGGATAACCATGCGCCGCACACCCTGTTGCTGCGCGCGTTCGAGCACCTGCCGGCGATCGGCATCAAACGCTGCTACGTCGAGATGACAGTGGGTATCGATCAGTTCCATGGTAGTGCACTAGCGTCATGACGGCGCTGTTTGCCGACCCAGTGCCGCGGCCCGCGTACCCGACCATACCAGCTGAAGCTGTTGTTGATACATGTCGGCGATTTTGCCGGGTTTAGTGGACAACAAGGTCAACGGAACACCGAAAACCATGCCCAGCAGCAACGACAACAGGGTCGGTATCAGCGTGTTTTCGGGAAGCTCGCCGGTTTTGATGGCCACCTCCAGTTGCGGCACAATCCAGGCATCCACCCCTTTTACCGGTGTTGTTTCGATTCCCGCCAACTCCGGAAACGCAATGCTCCTTTCAAATGGAGCTAGCTCAATCGATGTGTTTAAGCGTCCCCCGCGAGCCAGCCAGGCTATCAGTTCCTGCATTAGCCCTGGACGACTGACGCAGGTTCGCGCACTGTGCGCAAACAGCTGATGAATCGCTGACAACCCCTGGGAAGCCTCGGCTGCAGCCTGAGCGTGCCAGCCAAGCTCCAACAGCCAGAGCTGCGCCAGGTAAGCCATCAGCGCCTGTTTACTGGGGAAATAGTTGAAAAAGGTAGCTTCTGAAACCTCCGCCTCACGACACAAGGCTTTCACCGAAACCTCAGACAGTGTCTGTTGCACAAGCGCCTTTGATAACGCGCTGGCCAGCGCCAGCCGGGTACGGGCAAACTTCCTCTGACGTAATTCAGACATGAATCACATTATAGTCAACTCTATGTTTAGATAAAGCACCAGTCCGCATTAAACACGTAGATAGCACCGCAGTACGCTCTCAACGACTCCATACTATAATTAGTTAGAGATAACCCTATAATTATAGATTCAACTATTTTATTTTAATTACAACGAGCAAGCGTTCTTTAATGGACGCTACGAAGCGTAACGAATGAAGCGTCCATGGGCTGGAAAGTACGTGACACGTCGCTCTTGACAGGCCAGTTAGATCGGGAAAATGGTGCGCCAATCCCTTGACATCTTATTTGCGTGGGAATATAGTCCCAAACATATGTCAGAGAAGATCCAGCAAGCCCTGTCGCTCGCCGCGCTGTCCATACTCCGTCCATTGGTGAGGATACTGTTGCGCAATGGTGTTGCTTACGGCAGTTTCGCCGAACTGGCAAAAAAAGTCTACGTCGACGTGGCGTTCGAGGAATTTACACCGGACGGCAAAAAGCAGAGCATTTCGCGTGTATCGGCTTTAACCGGGCTGACACGCAAGGAAGCGAAACGGCTTCACGAACTGGAGCACACCGATTCACACCGTAGTGAACAACGTTATAACCGTGCCGTGCGAGTCATCTCGGGATGGGTGAATGACAAGGAATTTCATGATGCACTGGGACAAACGGAGAGTTTACCGATTGAAGGTGCCAAGGCCTCCTTCTCTGCACTGGTCAAGAAGTACAGCGGTGATGTCCCGACTCAATCAATGCTGTCTGTCCTCATTTCGACTTCCGCCATTGAAAAAACCGGCGACCGGGTACACCTCATCCAGCGCGCTTACGTCCCGGGCAAAGACCCTGCCGACAAACTCAGCATTCTCGGTACCGATACCGCTGAACTGATTTCCACCATCGATCACAACCTCGTGAGGGAAGAGAAAGATCTTCGCTTTCAGCGCAAAGTCTCAAATCACCATGTTCGGGCCGATGTAATCCCTGAATTCCAGGCACTGTCGGCCCAAAAAGCCCAGCAATTTCTTGAGCAATTCGATGCCTGGCTGTCCGAACATGAAGTCGATTCAGGCGAACAGGACTCAGATCAGGGCCACTACGTCAGCCTTGGTATCTATTACTACGAAAGCTCGACGCATGGGGGGACACCGTCATGAGTACGGTCTGCAGATTCATTTCAGCCAGCCTGGCCATTGTACTTGTCGCCCTGAGTGGCTGCGGCGGGGGCGGTAGCACCGTGGCGGGCATTGGCGGAACGGGAAAAATCGCCAGTGGCACCATCACTGCTTTTGGCAGCATTTGGGTCAATGGCATCGAATACGATATCGATAGCGCATCGCTTGAAGTCAACGATGATGACGGCGCAGGACTCAGCCAGGATGACCTTCGTATCGGCATGGTCGTCACCGTTACCGCCGTCGTAGAAGGCAGCAGCGGCGTAGCAAGCCTGGTGGTGTACGACAATGAAATCGAAGGTCCGGTCAGCGGCCTTACCGACCCTGGTAATGGTTTGACGAAATCCTTTTCAGTAATAGGTGTCGATGTCATCGTTGACAGCGCAGGCACTGAATTTGATGACGGTGAAGCACCTGGCTTCAGCTTCGCCACCATCGCCAACGACGATGTTGTCGAAATCAGTGGTTTCATAGATGGCTCGAACATCCTGAACGCAACCTATATCAAGAAGACCGATGATTTTGTTTCAGGTAGCAGCGAGGTCGAATTCAAGGGCACAGCGGGTGCCGGTACCGATGCCGGTGCCGGTGACAGCTTTACCCTCGATGGTGTCACTGTGGATATCCGCGCTGATGCCGACCTCAGCGAGGTTCCGGGTGAACGCGTTACCGATAGCATGTTTGTGGAAGTTGAAGAAGTCGGAGGCCAAGCGG
>JAUXDG010000117.1 GCA_030618475.1 Gammaproteobacteria bacterium
GGGTGCGGTAGACTTGATCGAACCAGCCACAGACTTCGACCGCTGTATTGCTGCTGACCGGTGTCACGACGACGTTGACGCCCATAAAACGCGCGCACAGAATACCGACAATATCGCCACGCAGCCAGTGTCCGTGCTGGTCTGCAATCAGCGGCCGGTCGGCATCGCCGTCTGTGGAGACAATGGCGTCAAAGCCATGCTCGCGGGTCCACTGCTGCGCGAGCCGGATATCCTCTTCGCGAATGGCCTCGGTATCGACCGGGATAAAGGTGTCGGATCGCGCCAGCGGCGTTACCACCGCACCGAGCCGCTGCAGAATCAGGCCCAGCAGGTCGCGCCCCACGCCGGAGTGTTCATACACACCCACCCTGAGTGCTTTCAGGCAGTTCTCAGGCAGAAACTGTGTATAACGCTTGACATACGCTTCGCTGGCAGCTGCATCGACTGCCGGCAGTTCGCTTGCAGCAATCTGCGGAAAAGGCTCCGGCAGGGTGACGATCTGTTCACGAATGCGCGCTTCATCCTGCTTGAGGATTTCGCCATCCGGACGGTTGAACTTGATGCCGTTGCGGTCATCCGGGATGTGGCTGCCGGTCACCATGATGGAGGCGGCACCCTGCTGCATGGCGTGGAATGCCACCGCCGGTGATGGAATCATTCCGGCAAAACTGAGCCGATAGCCGCCATCCTCGACGGCACGCGCCACCGCGGCAAGTATCCGTGGCGTACTCGCCCTGAGGTCACCCGCCAGTACCACGGTTGATCCAGGCTGAATGACACCCTCGCCCTGCATGGCCTGGAGAAAAGCGCGGGTATAGGCGTAACACACCGGGTTGTTCATGGCCTCGACCGTGCCGCGGGCGCCGCTGGTGCCGAAAGCGACGCCGCTGCTCTGCATGAGGTCTGCGATTTTTATCATGTTGTGCTGTTCTCTTCTGCCGGGATACGATACAGGGTCGCATACAGCACCGGCACCAGCAGCATGGTCAGAATGGTGCCGAAGGCGAGGCCGAACATGATAGTGACCGCCATCGAGATCCAGAACACATCCTGCAGCAGAGGCGCAATGCCAAACACCGTGGTCGCAGCCGCATTGGCCACCGGTCGAAGACGGGACACAGCGGCTTCCACCATTGCCTGGTACTTCGACATGCCTTCGGCCAGATTCAGGTTGACCTGATCGAGCAGTACCACCGCGTTCTTGATCATCATGCCGGACAGGCTCATGGCCCCCAGCAGGGCGATGAAACCGAACGGCACCTGGGTCACCATCAGGCCAAAGGTGATGCCGATTAACACGAACGGAATCACGGCAAAAATAATGATCGGTGGCCGGAAGGCATTGAACAGCACCACGATGATGAACATCATGATGACCACGGTCGGGACGATACCGGGAATCAGCGCCTCCTGCGATTCTTTGGAACTGTTGTATTCGCCGTCCCATTCCAGCGTATAGCCGGGCGGCAGGTCGATGGCTTCGAAGTCGGCCAGGATGGCGGCGCGCAGCGTCGGCGCTGTAGCGCCGTTGACAGAACTCTGCACTGTGATGGCACGACGACGATCCCAACGCCAGATCAGCGGGTCTTCCCATTCAATGCTTATCCCGTCGGTAACCTGGGACAGGGGAACCGTCTCGGTCGACAGGTTCGGGATCACCTGCAACACTTCCATATCCACGGCCGCCCGTTGACGTTCCGCCTGCGGCTGCCGGATAACAATCGGAATCAGGTCATCGCCCTCGCGATACTGCCCCACCGGCACACCGTCGTAAGCCCGCTTGGTGGCGCTGGCGAGTTCATCGCGCGTCACCCCGGCCCAGCGTCCGCGTTCCTGGTTATACTCGGGCACCAGCCTGCGCACCTTCTGTCGCCAGTCGGTGCTGACATCCTTTGCCATCGGCGTGGCCCTGAGAATCGCCATGCCCTGCTCGGCCAGCTCACGCAACACTTCAGGGTCGGCTTCTGCCGGTCCGCTGAAACGCGCTTCGATTTTCCAGTCGTCGAAAGCGCCCACGCCGTATTTGCGTACCCGCACCATCAAGGCCTCGGGCATGTTGTCCTGTGCCCAGGGTTCGATATGGGCCATCACCGTGTCGACGTCTTTCAGCGTCGGCGTCGCGACGATCAACTGGCCGTAGGAGGCATAGGCGTCCTCAGGATCGACCGGCAGGTAAAAGCGCGGCGGGCCGCCGCCGATAAAGGCGCTGACACTCTCCACCCCCTCCTGCGCCAGCAATTCCTTTTCCAGTTTGCGCAGGTTTTCCGACACCTCTTCGATACGCGTGCCCTCCGCCATCCAGTAATCGATCATGAACTGGGTGCGCGAGGAATCCGGGAAATACATCTGTGGCACAAAACGAAAACCCCACACGGCGACCACCAGCAACGCCACCATGGAAGTCACAAAGGCGCCCCGGTGACGTATCGCCACCGCGAGCAGGCTACGGAAACGTTTGTACAGGGGGGTATCGTAGGGATCCGATGATTCACCCTCCTTGCGCTTCGGATCGGGCAGAAACTTTATGCACATCAACGGCGTCACCGTCACCGACAGAACCCAGCTGAACAGCAGTGAGGTCCCGACGGTGGTGAACAGGCTGCCGGCATATTCGCCCGTGTCGTAGGTCGAGGCATAGATGGGATAGAAGGCCATTGACGCGACAATGGTGGCGCCCAGCAGCGGCCAGGACGGTACACTGGCCGCTTCGATGGCCGCCCTGCTGCGGTCCATGCCCTTTTGCAGGCGCACCATGAAACCGTCGACCACCACAATGGCATTATCCACCATCATGCCCATGGCAATGATCAGGGCGCCCAGCGATACGCGCTGCAGATCGACGCCGCTGGAGGCCATGACGATAAAGGTGCCAAGGATAGGGAATACCAGGCCACTGACACCGATCAACACACCGACGCGGATCCCCATGGTGGCGGCCAGCACCACCAGAACGATGAGGATGGCCTCGGCCAGATTGATCATGAAGGCCTTCACCGACTCATCGACAACATCCGACTGCCAGGAGATCTTGTTGATCTCGATACCCACCGGCAGTATTTCCAGCAGTTCGTCGAGGCGCTGGTCGACCGCGCGCCCCATTTGCACGGCATTCACACCGGGCAGCGGCGCCAGCGCCAGAACGATGCCGGGCTGACCGTTGAAACGCATCAACTGTTGCGGCGGATCGATATAGCCGCTGCTGACGGTACCGATATCGCGGATGCGCACAATCTGGCCTTCGCCCTGCGGTCGCCGCTGCAGGCGCATGAACTCCGCGACTTCGCTGTACATGGAACCGGCCACCGCCAGGTCACCGATCTCTTCCGGCGAAGTGAATTCGCCACTCGGCGCGACGCGGAAACGCTGATCCTGCAGATCCACGTACCCGGCGTCGACCACCTTGTTCTGGTTGCGCAGGGTGCGTACCAGGTCCTGCTTGGTGATGCCCAGCTGCGAGGACTGGGTCTCGGCAATATCGATATAGACCCGCTTGTCCTGAACGCCCCAGAAATCGATACGGGCCACACCCGGCACCACACTCAACTCCTTGCGGATGTTCTTGACGTAGGTCTCCAGTTGCCCGTAGCTGTAGCCGTCCCCGGTGACTGCCAGCATGAAGCCGAACACATAGCCGAAGTCGTCGTTGACCACCGGTGTGCCGGCGCCGGGGGGCAGGCTGGCCTCCATGTCCCTGATCTTCTTGCGCAATATGTCCCAGACCTGGGGCAGGCGGTCGGACCAGTACTCGTTCTTGATATCGACCTTGATAATCGAAAGGCCGGGGCGCGAACTGGAGTAGACATTCTTCAGTTCCGCCATTTCCTGCAGCTTGGTCTCGATGCGGTCGGTGACTTCGAGTTCGACCTGTTCGGCGCTGGCACCGGGATAACTGGTGATGATGGCCGCCGTCTTTACGGTAAACTCGGGGTCTTCGAGCTGACCCAGCTGGAAATAACTGAAAATACCGCCGGCAACCAGGATAAAGGTCGCAAACCAGGTGATGGCGCGTTTCTCAACGGCCAGCGCTGTTAAACTCATGGCTCACTCCCCGCCGTTGTTCAGGAGTCTGACTGTCTGACCTTCGTGCAGCGAATGCACCCCCGCAACGGCTATCCACTCACCGCTTTCAAGTCCTTGCGTGATCTCGATGCCGGTCGGGATCAGGGCCCCGCTGGTCACCGCCCGGCGTGCGACCTGCCCGGTCTGTTCGTCAATCACCCAGACATAGTCCTGCTCTTCGGTATCCGGAGTGAACACCGCGCCGACCGGCACCGAAATGCCCTGTGCGGCGGCATCCTCCGTTTTCTTTACACGTTGTCCTGACGCCCGCCCCGCCATACCGGCCAGGATGGTGAACTCTTCCGGCTGATTGTGGATCAGCGTAACCGGGTAGGTGCGCGTGGTCATTGATGCCTCGGTACCCACTTCATGGATCCGGGCGGGTATGCTGCTGCCCGGGAAAGCATCATAGACGACATTGATATCCTCGATATAGGACAGCTGGGATATCATGGTTTCCGGGATATCGACAACGATTTTGACCTGGCTGGTATCCAGCAGGCGGACGACGTGCTGTTGGGCACGCACGTCCTGGAAATTTTCGACATACTTGGCGACCACTTTGCCGTCGAACGGCGCCACCAGGCGGGTGTAGCGCAGATCGTCCTTTGCCGCGTCCAGCGAAGCCTCCAGCGACTTGACCTCGGCTTTCGCCTGGTCATGCGTGTCACGCTTGCGGTCAACGGCGGTCTTGCTGGTCGCCCCCGCATCCTGTTCATAGATGTTCAGTTCACGCTCGTATTCACCCTCTGCCCGTTTGACGCTGGAGGTCGCCCGGTCGAGCCTGGCCTCCAGTTCGCGCACCTTGACTTCGTAATCACGCGGATCGAGGCGGGCGATCTCATCACCCTGCCGGTATTCGCGGCCAACGATGTCGTTGGCCAGTTCGATCAACGGGCCCGTCACCCGGAAAGACAGGTCGACCTCCTGGGCCGCCCTGGCCCGGCCGGGAAAACTGCGGCCCTCCAGACCCGTGATATCACCCACTTTGATGGCACGTATGGGGCGAATCACTTCCGCTTTCTCGGCTTCCTTGCTGCAAGCGTTGAAAAGAACCACGCTGGAAGCCATCAAAAAGCTGATCAGAATGCGCAACATCCACTATCTCCCTGGTTATTCTATTGTACTGGTAGCCGGTAATCCGACTGCGAGTCATTATAGCGGTCAGGGGATCACCCCAACAGCCCCCCGCCCGACTATGCAGTTACCCCCAGGAGCGGTCCCCTGACCGCGATATGTCCGTCAAAGTTTGTTCACCCACACGGCGTGCACATTGACAAACTCGCGAATACCGAATATCGACAGTTCGCGGCCGTAGCCGGAGTTGCGAATACCGCCAAACGGCATGCGTGGATCCGACTTGGACATATCGTTCACGAAGGCGGCGCCGGATTGAATCTCGTCGGCGGCAATGCGTTCGCCACGGGCAAGATCCCGGGTCCAGACCGCCGCACCCAGCGGTTTATAGCTCACAAAGCTGTGATGCGCCTCAGTGGCAACATCTTCCGGGGCGAGAAACTTCTCTGCATGCCGGGCATAGTACTGGCAGCCCAAGGCACACTTTTCCACTTCGGCAATGCCCTGCGGATAGACCTTGCCCATCTCCTCGGTCATCAGCCGCGCAGTGTCCTGCCTGTTCTCCAGCAACCGGTCTGCCACTGCTGTCAGTAAACGGGCACGTTCGCTGAACGGCGTTTTCGCCCAGCCCCGCTGAGCCTCGGCACACTTGTGCAGAATCACCTGCACTTCGACGCCAGACATCTGCTCGAAACTGTTGACCTTCTCACCGTTGGCAGGATTGATACTGTCGAAAATCATTGCCACCTCCTCCGCTCCGCAGCTTTCAAGGGGTCACATTTCAAGGGGTCAAGTTTTCAAGGGGTCAGAGTACTTGAAATATTCTCTGAAAGATTTTTGCAGCATTTCAAGTACTCTGACCCCTTGAAAACTCTCTGACCCCTTGAAAACTTGGCCCCTTGAAAGCCTGGTACATCATTTTAACCGCTACGTTGCCCAGCCCTTGATAATCTCGCGTAGAATTTCGCCAAGGAAATCGGTATACGACCAGACAAAGGCTCCCGCAATAACGATACCGATGATTCCCAGCACTATGGTCAATGCTTCTGCGCGCTGCCAACCGCGAAAAATCCAGTAGGCCTGCAAACCGGCAAACCCTGCGGCTGCTCCCATTACGAGAATGACATCTTTATTCGATATTTCCATCGGCAGCATGAAAATGAGGAAAAAAACGAACGCCACACCCAATGGTATTAACGAGAAAATCCAGCGCTGAACCTCTTTCTCATCGCGCTTTGATTCCAGCATGTGATCGACTTTGTCAGTGATGCGCATGGCAATCCCTCTGTTTATGACAGTCAGTTATAACTGTAGCCCAGACGGCTAAGCTGTCCACTCCGGCCAGTCCCTTCACTGTCCTGCTCACCCCTGAGTGCGGAATGCATCTGACTTATATGAGAAAATCCCGCTTTGCTAACAGCTCATCACGCGGGAAACGGGTGATCAGCAGGGTGCGCTTCAGATTCTCACCGAGCGATACTTCAGTGAGATCCAGCTGATGCCCGTCCTCCGCCGAGGCTACACTCTCAAGCTTGATGTTCATCTTGCTCAGACGCATGGAAACGCGGCCGACCCTTAAATGGGTTCCCGGATTACCGAGCACCTCTGAGATCCGATCAATATAATCTTCCAGTGTCGTCAGGCTGGCACGCGCCTGTTCGAGCGCCTCCCCGGTCTGATTCTGCTGCTTTCGCAATGCCTCGATATCGATGGCCTCATCACCTTTTCCTTCGAGCAGAGGCGTAAGGCTGGCACGCTTTACATGCGCCAGCTTGAGCTGCATATCCAGCAGCTGCCTTTGCTGCTGCAGGGAGTTGCGAGATGACACCAGCTCCATGATGCGTTCGAGCGCATAGGTGACCAATGCTTCAAAAGCTCTTTGTTCGAGCTCCTTACGCAATGCGGTTTGAGAAGACGCCGGCTTGACCACCCTGTGGTCGGCAAAGCTGACGCTGGTCTGCCGCACATCACGCCGCATGACGTCGCCGTGCATTTCCATTCCCAGCACCGAGCGTTCCTTGCGCAACATGCTCAACAGCGCATAACAGCTGTCCTGACCCGCATGCCGGTCGAAATAATCCTGGACCTCGTTGCTGCGACTGTAAACGCGCTGCAGATCTCCAACGCCGGAGAAAAACGCCCGGACCGTCGGGTCAGCGCTCCAGGCCTTGCCGTTCACCTCGACCGCCGCCGGCAGTTGCGCAACCAGCTGAGTACTATAGGCCAGGCAGCGTTCCACAGCTGGCTTGAGCTTTTTTCGGTAGCCGCTTACCGCCCTTAATTTCGGATTGATTGCATCCACTACGTGTTCGATGGCAACCCGCACTTCATTATCCCTGGCACGGGCGTCTGCCTTTGCCGCTTTACGCCGCGCGAGACTCTGCCTGACA
The DNA here is from genome assembly GCA_030618475.1 of Gammaproteobacteria bacterium. Taxonomy (GTDB): domain Bacteria; phylum Pseudomonadota; class Gammaproteobacteria; order DSM-19610; family DSM-19610; genus Thiogranum. The sequence goes on from JAUXDG010000117.1 coordinate 7,527, forward strand.
TGGGAAAAAAACGTTTGAAAAATCATTCCCTCGTTATCCTCGACGTCGGGCAAACATCGGTTCGCCAGCTTGATCCAAGTCAACCGGCCGCATCTATGCATGAAACAGTTTGCATTGCAATCTCGAACTCCTCATCAGTAGGCACCACCAGGATACTCACCAGGCTCCCGTCACGGTGTATGGCAAAGGTGTCACCACCCTGACCTGAATTTTTGTCGCTGTCGAGCTCAATGCCCAGTGCATCCAGACCGGCACAGACCTGGGCCCGCAGCCGGGCATCGTTCTCGCCAATTCCACCGGTAAATACCACGGCGTCCAGATGGCCAAGCACCGCATAATAGGCGCCAATGTATTTCTTTATCCGGTAGCCGTACATAGCCAAGGCAAGCCGGGCGCGATCATCACCCGCATCGGCCAGCCGGTGCACTTCGCGCATGTCATTGGTACCACAAATCCCTTTCAGTCCACTTTCCTTATTGAGCAGCGACTCC
>JAUXDG010000254.1 GCA_030618475.1 Gammaproteobacteria bacterium
CACTCATTCCGGACATGCCTGTCTGACCACGTCGGGACCACTGAGTGCATACCCAATCGCCACCGCCAGCCATGCCGCTCATTCCGGACATACCGCCCATGCCGCTCATTCCGGACATACCGCCCATGCCGCCCATGCCGCTCATACCGCCCATGCCCGTCTGGGCCGGATAGAAATAGATCTCGCCATTAGGCGAGATCTTGAAATAGCCGGACATACCAGACATGCCGGACATACCGCCCATCCCGGACATTCCGCCCATGCCTTGCATACCGGACATACCGCTCATTCCGGCCCATGCGCTACCGGCCAGAGTGAGACTGACAACAGCGGCGAGAGCGGTCTTCTTGAAAATACGAAGCTTGTTCATAACTTCCTCCTAATCCTGATCAGTGAAAAAAAATCGAAATTCCCGTCTTACTTTAACGACAACGATTTGGATAAAAGACAAAATCGGGTAGCTTGCCAATAAGCAATCAACATGCCACCAGACTGTTACCCGCCTGATGCTCTTGATTTACAGAGCACTTTTTGACAAGTAGAGGCGACTTTGCCAAGCCAGAGGCAGCGGTCTCCTGCCAAACAGGCAGGTCCACAGCAATTCGTCTTGAGACTTGCCTGCCAGTCGATCGCCAGTGATTGGGCGATAGGTCATCCTTTCAGGCACTTACCGTCGCCGAACTGGCCTTTGCGGCGCGCCGCGCCGCGTCAACCGATTTCCTGACTATTCGTCAGCCGCGCTGTTCTGACGGCTCTGACCTCGTCCGCCCGGCGCTGGAGAGCCAGGTCTTCTGCTGTGCCACCCGCAGTCCCACGGCCCGTAGGGACAGGGCGGCCCGGCTCTACGATAACCCGCGGGTGGAGGCCGGTAGCCCATAGGGGGCAACGGGCGATGCAGCGGCTGCCGGTAGTACCCTGACCGCTGGGGTCTTCGAGTTTGCTGTTCTGGCTCCGGTGGGGGGGAAGCGGCTTCCGAGGTCTGGCCTGGTGTTTCCTTGTCGGCGGCAGACCCCACCATGTCTCCTGTCGATCGCGCACCTGGCGCCTCGGTCAACACTGCAGTACCCGGTTCCTCAGCCAACGGCGCAGCCTCCTCACGCACATCCGACGCTGGTTTCGTCTGCGCGCCCGGCTGCACCTGCGCTTCGCCTGGTTTATCCGCCGGGCCCGGTTCGACTGCAGCTGGCTGTCGGACAACAGCTGTGCTGGTCGTCGGTGGCCAATAGACCAGGCTGCCATCCGCGCCCTTCTCTATACGCCAACCCTGCCGCTCAAGGGTATCTTGCAGCTGACTGGCAAGGTCTCCCGCCGGTTCGGCGAGCAGCGCGGGAGACAACAATGCGGGAACCAGCCAGGCTGCAGTGTGGAAACAAAAGCTTATAACGTGCAAGCGCTTCATCGATAATTCCTCCGGGTTGTTATTTACGGGTCGCGGGAAAAATACATAGCTTGCTAGAGCAAGCCCTGTGCCAGCAGTCGGGATGCCAGGAGGTTCAGTAAAGAATTCAAGGCTTGCCACAAGCTGGCGGAAAAAATGGCAAGCGGATCCTGATGTTCCAACTATGCACTTTCCAACCAGGCCTGACAATTTGTCCGGGAAAAAATCTTCGCCCGCGGTAACATCAGGTTGAGCCGGAAGGTCAATGCTGTGTTAATGATCTGTATATCAAGCCTGCCGGCAGCTCTGATGGTGCCCACACGCAATGGCTTGATCGCAGTATCAATCACAAATTTATCGCTGGTACAGCAGCCGGGCTGCTGATCAGCTCACTGGTGTTCCTGGCGCTGTATATCGAGCTCTACCAGAACCAGTTGGCAGCCGAGCGGACCCAGGTGGCGGTACAGGTCAACAATCTGCTCCAGAGTACGCTTGTGCGGGTATTCCGGGCAAAGATGAGCTGGCGCGGCTGGGGCACACCTTCGACGGCGGCGAGAGTGGCACCGGCAAGGAGCTGGTCGCTCAGTCCATCCATAACCACAGCCACCGGACGGAACGTAACTTCGTTGCTGTGGACTGCTGCACCCTGCAGGAAAAACTGTTCGAATCCGAGCTGTTTGGCCACGAGAAGGGCGCCTTCACAGGAGCCGGCCAACAGAAGAAGGGACTCATCGAGGGTGCAGCCGGCGGCACCCTGTTCCTGGACGAGATCGGTGAGATCGACCCCACCATCCAGGTAAAGCTTCTGCGCGTGCTGGAGACGGGCAAGTTCCGACGAGTGGGTGGCACCATAGACCTCAATGCCAACGTACGTGTGGTAGCCGCCACCAACCGGGGTCTGGAATCGGCGGTGGAGACCGGGGAATTCCGCGCTGATCTCTTCTACCGGCTGAACGGCTTCCATATTCATGTGCCACCGTTACGTGAGCGTCGCAACGACGTGCCTATGCTGGCAGAGCACTTCATCCGTAACCACAATTTCTCACGCCGTATAGACAAGCAACTCACGCCCGCGGCAATCCGCAAGCTGGTAGCCTACGACTGGCCTGGTAACGTTCGTGAACTCAAGAATGTCGTAGAACGTGCCATCATCCTGTCACGCGATAAGCGAGACATCCGGCCCGAACATCTAGCCTTCGGGGCTGGCGTCAGGCACAGCGGGGCTCTTGTCAACCTGAGTTTCAATCATGATCCCACGCTGGAGGAACTGGAGGCCGATTATCTCGCCCTTCAGCTGGAAAAATACTCAGGGCGGCGGCGGCAAGGTGGCAGATGTGATGGGTATCAGCGAGCGCAGTGTGTATCGGATGATCAAACGCTACGGACTGGAGGAGGATACATGACCCACCACCTCGGCGATTATCGAACCGCCTGTCCGTAGTCAACGAAAAGGCACACCCGTTTCTCTACCGCTCGCCAGGAGTCTGTCGGGCTTGGCGGTTCGGCGAAAATCCGTTCTCAGTGACTTGCTGGAACGCCACGTGCAGACATTGCTTGTGTGGTTCGCGTATAATTCGTTCCCGCGGTTATACGCAAAATTCGATCAGGTTCAATCTCTTCAATCGCCAGGGACAGGGATGATGGCACGCAAAAAAATTGTACCCCCCGTTACACCCAGAATCGTGCAGGACCCCCCCGGGCAGCGACTGTTTCGCTATGTACTGCTGTTTTGCGCATTTTTGCTCGCTGTGTGGTTCAGCTACGACTATGGCAGAAAGCAGGCACCGGCAAACGGTAAGGCAGCGGTTGTGCAGTCCGGTGAATCGGAACAACGTATCGCGGAACTGGAGCAGGAACGCGATGCACTGAAGCAACAGGCCACGGAACTGGAACAGCGCATGAAACAGGCCACCCGGGCCCTGAAAGCAGAGCAGGCCCGAACCCAGGCACCGCAGCAGGCGCAGTCGTCACAGCGCGCAGCCCCGGTACTGATAGCGGAAGCGGAACCTGCGACCATCGAACTGGAACCCGCAGACAATACGCTGAAACTGGAAAATGTACGTATCGAACAAACAGAATCGGAGAATGTGTACAGGATCGGCTTTTCCGTGATGCGCGCGGGTGACAGCACCGGCC
>JAUXDG010000132.1 GCA_030618475.1 Gammaproteobacteria bacterium
GACGACTGGCACCGGGTACATCTGATGAATCCGCGCGATGTGGTGCCTGAGTCCAATATGCCGAGCTTCCCGTGGCTGGCGGACAATGTGCTGGATGGCAAACTGACGCCAAGAAAGCTGAAAGTCATGCGCATTCTAGGCGTGCCGTACGAGGATGAGGATATCGCCGGCGCCACGGCTGCCGTCAAGGGTAAGACCGAGCTTGACGCCCTGGTGGCCTATTTACAGAACATGGGCACAGTCATTTCATCGCGGAGGTAGCCAGCGTGGATATCAATACCTGGCGAGGCATCGCTACTGTCCTGGCGCTGATCGCCTTCATCGGCGTATGGATCTGGGCCTGGAGCAAGAAGCGCAAGGGCGCTTTTGACGAAGCTGCGGACCTGCCGTTCGCAGATGATGATATCGACCAAAAAAGTAAAGGTGGTCAACATGACGGTCAATGATTTCAGTTTTACGAGCAATTTCTGGAGCTGGTGGATCATCGTTCTGACGGTGGGGAATATACTGGCCTGCTGGTGGCTGGTCCGCTGGACCGCGAAGAAGCGTCCCGGGGAGTCCAAGCTTGGTGATGTCACCGGACACAGCTGGGACGAAGGTACCCTGTCCGAGTATAACAACCCGCTGCCACGCTGGTGGCTGTGGCTGTTTTACATCACCATGATATTTGGTGTGGTCTACCTGTTTCTCTACCCGGGCCTGGGCAGCTATCAGGGGTATTTGAAGTGGACGCACCAGAGCGAATATGCCAAAGATATGGAAGCTGCCGATCAGAAGTATGGGCCGCTGTTCGCAAAATACGCCGGCACGCCCATTCCCCAGCTGGCGGCGGATAGCGATGCCCTGAAGATCGGCCAGCGACTGTTCGTCAATTATTGCGCCAGCTGCCATGGTTCAGACGCCGGTGGCGGCCCCGGCTTCCCCAGCCTGAGTGACGGTGACTGGCTGTACGGTGGTGAACCGGGAACGATCAAGCTGAGCATTCTGGAAGGCCGTAGCGGCGTCATGCCGGCCTGGGGCGCGGTGCTGAACGAACAGGGGGTGGATGAAGTCGCCGCCTATGTACTCAGTCTGGGCGGCCGCGATGCCGATGCCGACAAGATTGCCGCCGGTCAGACGCATTATACGACCTACTGTGCCGCCTGCCACGGCGCAGAGGGCACGGGTAACACGGCGCTCAGTGCGCCGAACCTGACCGACAACATCTGGCTGTACGGTGGCTCCCCCGGTGTCATCCGACAAACCATCAACGACGGCCGTAACGGAAGCATGCCGGCACACCGTGACTTCCTGGGCGAAGACAAGTCGCACCTGCTGGCAACCTATATCTACAGCCTGTCCAACAAATAGCAGGTAATAGAGCATGTCCAGCGATCGGGCAACAGCCGAACCAGCCAGCGCGCCGCCCCCCCAGCAGGGGTCGGGCGAGGACGAGGACGAGGCATACGCCAAGCACAAGAAGGTCTATCCGCGCGAAGTCCACGGTATCTTCGCCAGCCTTCGTACGCTGGGGGTCGCCGTCCTGCTGGGGCTGTATTACGGCGTTGCCTGGTTACCCTGGGAGGGACACCAGGCGGTACTGCTGGACCTGCCGGCCCGTAAATTCTATATCTTCGGCCTGACCTTCTGGCCACAGGACTTTTTCTATTTTGCCTGGCTGCTGATTATTGCCGCCCTGGCGCTGTTCTATGTCACCGCGCTGGCCGGGCGGCTGTGGTGCGGCTACGCCTGTCCGCAGACGGTCTGGACCGAGATATTTCTGTGGATAGAACGCAAGGTTGAGGGTAGCCGCAACCAGCAGATCAAGCGTGACAAGTCTGACATAACAGCGGCCAAATTCCGCGTCAAGGCCACCAAGCACTTCATCTGGCTTGCCTTTTCGCTGTTCACCGGATTTACCTTTGTCGGTTATTTCACACCCATCCGTGAACTGGCAGTTTCATTCGTCAACTGGAATCTGGGTCCCTGGGAAACGTTCTGGATTTTCTTCTACGGTTTCGCCACCTATGGCAATGCCGGCTGGATGCGCGAACAGGTGTGCATTTACATGTGCCCCTATGCACGCTTTCAGGCCGCCATGTTCGACAAGGACACCCTGGTTATCGCCTACGATGAAGAACGTGGCGAGCCACGCGGTTCGCGCAAAAAGGCAAGCGACCCGCGACAGTCGGGACTGGGCGACTGCGTGGACTGTACGCTGTGCGTACAGGTGTGTCCGACCGGTATCGATATTCGAGATGGCCTGCAGTACGAGTGTATAGGCTGTGCAGCCTGTATCGACGTCTGTGACCAGGTCATGGACAAGATGGGCTACGAAAAAGGCCTGGTGCGCTATACCACCGAGCACGCCATGGCCGGCATACATACCGATATCGTGCGGCCAAGAACCATCATGTACACAATACTGCTGGCGGCATTAGCGATCGGGCTGATTTATGCCATCGGTCAGCGCATACCCCTGGAACTGGATATCCTTCGCGACCGCAACAGCCTGTACCGCAAAACGTCCGAGGGCCTGGTGGAAAATGTCTATATCCTCAAGGTGGTGAATATGGACGAACAGGCCCACCGCTACAGTCTTGAGGTGTCCGGCCTGGAGGGGCTGGAACTGATAATGTCGAATCCGGTCATCAAAGCTTCGGGCGGTGAGGTACTCAGCGTGCCGGTGTCGCTGCGTGTCGACCCGATTGTGCTCGAACGTACCGCCAACGAGATTGAATTCACCATTTCCGCTGATGACAATGCCGAATTGAGGCGTACCGAAACAGCACGTTTCCTTGGCCCGGCAATGGCCAGGTAAGGGCCTTACATGCTACAGACTGCTGCTGAAAAACCCCGCCCCTGGTACCGGCAAGCCTGGCCCTGGTTCCTGATCTCACTGGCGGCCAGCGCCGTCATCGGCGGCATCATCACCCTCATACTCGCGATAAACAGCCCCAACGCGCTGGTGGTGGATGACTATTACAAGGAAGGCCTGGCCATCAACCAGAAAAAACATCGCCTGGCAAACGCTGACAAGATGGGAATGGCGGGACTGCTGCGCAGCGACGGAAAACAGCTGACCCTGAGCCTGACCAGCCAGCCGGCTGTCACCGAACAGGCGCTGGTGCTGAACATTATCCATTCGACTCGTGCCGAACTGGATCGGGAATTGACCCTGCTGCGCATGCCTGATGGACGTTACGCCGCTGATCTGCCCCTGCTGCGGCCTGGCAGCTGGTACCTGCGCCTGCAGGCCGGCGACGCGACGTGGGAAATACGCTCACGCATAACCATCGATGGACCGTTCCAGGCCCGTCTGGCCGCCAATAATTGACACAGGCCGGTATTTGATCTGGACTTGTCCACCCCTAAACCGATAGTATTAGCGGCGTTTTCAAACTGACCGGCGCCCAACATCGTTCGCCAACGGTCGGCGGAAACCACGATAATCAGACAAGTCAGCGCTGGGGGCGAAGACCATGATGAAAGCCGCAATAAACCCGACCATGGAACAGAGGCGGGATGAGATACCCGTAATCCAGCGCGTTATCGCTGTACTCTGGCCATCCTTTGTTACTTCCGGCATCGCTACCGGCCTGTTTTTTACCGCGTTCGACCCGTTTGATTTGATGATGATATCCGGGCAAGCGGAAATCAGCCGCATGGGTGTCTACAGCATCGGGTTTTTCATGTTCTGGCTGTTGACAGCGACCACCTGCGGGTTGACCTGCTATTTCCAGAAGCCCTGTGAACAGATCAAAGGCCATCACTAGCAGCCTGGCGAGACCTGCAGCCAGAAGGTCACAGGACCATCGTTGACCAGTCCAACCTGCATATCAGCACCGAATCTGCCCGTTTCCACCGCTGCATGGCGCTTCGCGGCCTGCCCGGCAAAGTATTCAAACCACTTATCACCTTCCGAAGGGTCGGCAGCCGCAGTAAAGCTGGGCCGTCTGCCTTTGCGGGTATCAGCCGCCAGGGTAAATTGCGGCACCAGCAGCAGGCCACCACCGATGTCGGTCACACTGCGGTTCATACGTCCTTCATCATCAGCGAATACCCGGTAAGACAACAGGCGTTCGAGCAAACGATCCGCCTGCGCGGCAGCATCACCGCGTTCGACGCCGATCAGTACCATCAGTCCCTGACCTATTTCACCGATACGCGAATCTTCTACATCGACCCAGGCCCGGCTGACGCGTTGTAACAGTGCGATCATGTCGATAACAGCTTAATGGGTAAAATGCCCCTAATCCCATTTTTACCACATGCCCTGGGGCATGTGGTAAGAAAAGCTGACTAAGCCAGGCGTTCTGCAAATCCGTCGGTTGCCCGGATCAGGGCATCGGCCATAGCCGGATCGCTGGTTGAATGACCGGCAGCGGGAATGATCGACAAGCGGGATTCCGGCCAGGCCTGGTGCAGGGCATAGGCCTGATCCAGCGGGCACACAATATCGTAGCGCCCGTGCACAATGACACCGGGGATCCCGCGCAGACGGTCTGCCCGCTCGAGAATCTGATTCGGCTGCATAAACGCCTGGTGAACAAAATAGTGGCATTCAATGCGCGCCATACTCAGCGCCACGTGGCTGTCACCGAAACGCTGGATCAGCGCTGGCTTGCTATGCAGGGTGGAGGTGCGCCCTTCCCAGATCGACCAGGCTTTTGCCGCCGCCAGACGACTGACTTCATCTTCCCCGGTCAGCAATGCGTAATAGGCGTTGACCAGATCGTCGCGGTTTTCAGGCTGCACCTGCTCAATAAAGTCCTGCCAGTAATCCGGAAACAGGCGGCATGCACCGTCCTGATAGAACCAGGAGATATCCTGCTCGCGGCACAGAAAAATGCCGCGCAGCACCAGGCCGAGCACGCGCTCGGGGAAAGTCTCCGCATACACCAGTCCCAGCGTCGAGCCCCATGACCCGCCAAAAACCAGCCAGCGCTCTACCTGTAAATGCTTGCGGATAGTTTCGATGTCCGACAACAAGGCCTGGGTGGTATTTCCCTCGAGTCCGGCGTGAGGCCGGGAACGACCGCAACCGCGCTGATCAAACAGGATAATTCGGTATAAATCAGGATTAAAGAATTGCCGGTGAAAAGGCTCACAAGCGCCGCCCGGGCCACCGTGAACGAACAATACCGGTATACCGTCTGGATTCCCACACTCCTCAATGTAGATGCAATGCAGCTGCTCTACTTCAATAGTATGGCGTACGTAGGGTTCAATAGCTGGGTACAGGGTTCGCATAATTTCCATTCTTGCATGAAAAAAGGCGTGCCTGACACGCCTTTTTTCTGATCCGAAGTTCCGCTGTCAGATAAACAGGCAGACGTCAGATTCTCTGGCCATCGGCAGGAACGAAGCAGCCCCAACATAGTCGATACCGTCTATGAACTCATCATGGCTGAAACCGAACACGTCCACCGTCATCTGGCAGGCATACATCGTTACCTCCGCTTCAATACACAGCTCGCGTAGTTCATCGACACTTGCCACGCCCTTGTTCTTGAACGTCTTTTTCATCAGACCAGTGGCAACTTTTTCAAAACCCGGCACACCGGCCATGAGCAGGTTCGGCATTGGCCAGTCATAGTCCTGGAACCACTTGGGACCGAAAGGCATTTTCATCGGCATAGCCGGGTTACCAAGGGGACTGACATCTGATGTAATTTCTTTTTTCAGCAGCAGCAGACCGTAGAAGGTGAAGAAAATAGAGGAATCCCAACCCAAAGCAGACGCCGTGGAGGCCAGAATGAAAGGCGGATAAGCCCAGTCAAGGGTTCCTTTGGTGGCAATAATGGACAGCGCAGGCGTACGCGCTTCGTCAATTTCCTGCAGCTTGGCAGGCAACACTTCATCCAGTTTTTTACTCAACCACTCAGTCATCTGAGCTTCGTTCATGCTTTCGGCAGTCATCGACATACGTTTCTCCTCCTACCCATCAGTTCATGGATAGTTGTTTAAAAACAATTAATCAGGGTGTGTCATTAACTCTCGGACACATCCGTACCCCAAAGAATTTAACGCCACTGCCCGAGGTCACGAACGGAAGGCTGGACAAAATGGCAGGGGGGACATTGCCTAGCATGTGATTATATGAACGCTTATTCACAGGGTCAAACAATTGGCATCAAATCCGGGTTGGCTGCATGACTCAATCAGCACTGTTCCCACGGCAGGTCCTCGGCTCTCCAACCGCCCAGCGTACCACGGTGGTGGTGTTCGTCCAGCTCCCCCTCAAACCCGTCTTCCACATTATAAACATCACAAAATCCCTCATTAATCAGAAGGATACCTGCTTCCAGAGAGCGCTTCCCACTGCGGCAAATAAGCAGTACCGGCGCCCCCGAATTCACATTCTCGCGGCAAATACCACCCAGAACCAGCTTACGCACTTCGGTGACAAAATCAGGATTTATTTTCCAGTCCGGATAATCAATCCAGGGTACGTGAATCGCACCAGCCGGGTGTCCGACAAATAAAAATTCCATATCCGAACGAACATCAATCATGACAGCTCGCGGATCATCCTGCATGATCTGCCAGGCTTCCTTGGGTGAGATGGTTTTTACTTCGGCCATAGTGGCGTCTCCGTTAATAGTCCTGACATAGTATAGCTGTTTGAGTGTGTCGGCCTGCGGCCTGCCTTTTTAACTCTCAGGCATCAACGCCTCCAGAACGCCGGTGAAAGCAAGACCAGCAAGGTAAAGATCTCCAGGCGACCCAGTATCATCGCCAGGCACAACACCCATTTGGCGGTGGAGTTGATGTCGCCATAATGGAATCCGACCTCTCCCAGCCCCGGGCCCAGATTATTAAGACAGGCGGCCACCGCAGAAAAGGCTGTCACCTGGTCCAGGCCGGTCGCCAGCAGCACCAGCAGCATGATGGTAAAACAACCCACATAGGTTGCGAAAAAACCCCAGACTGCCTCGATTACCCGCTCCGGCATGGCTTTGTTCCCCACTTTAACCGGAATCTGTGCATTGGGATGTACCAGACGTGTAATTTCCCGCATGCCCTGTTTGAATAACAGGAGGAAACGTATGACCTTCATACCGCCACCGGTGGAACCAGCGCAGCCACCGATGAAACTGGTGAGCAGCAGCATCACCGGCAGAAAGCCCGGCCAGTAAAAATAGGCTGCGGTGGTAAATCCAGTCGTTGTACCAATCGAAACCGCCTGAAAAATACCGTGATGCAAAGCGTCGCCAAAGTTTTCAAACGTGCCACTGAAGTACAGGTATGACACAGTGATCGCCGCCGCCAGCGCCAACACAGTGATATACGCCTTAAACTCGGAATCACGGAAGTAGACCAAGGGGTTCGTCGAACGCCAGGCAACAAAATGCAGGGAAAAGTTGATGCCGGCGAGCAACATAAAGACCACCGCTACGATTTCGATGGTTGGGC
>JAUXDG010000134.1 GCA_030618475.1 Gammaproteobacteria bacterium
GGAGGGGCAGGCCTCATGGGATTTTGGATCAAAGTGGGTGCATCGGCCTTTGTTATTCTTGCCAGCATTATCGGTATCTACTCTTTTTTCAGCGAAGACAAGGATGCTTCCAGGCCGGAGGCAACGCAGGCGGCTGCCAGCGCTCAGGGTGACGATGCGTCAGTTGCAGACAGTGTGGTCGCTGAACCGGAAACGGCCCGTGGGGTTGTTTTCCCGCCGGCAACAGGGCAATCAAATGTGGTTGAGCCGGGAACGTTTGCCGGGGCAGCCGTTGCAAATGAGCCCATCGTGGGAACTGCCATCACAGCCGGCGTAACTCCCGGGGTTACACCAGCCGCTGATCAACCTCTTGCGAGCCAGCAGGATGCTGCACCTCCGATACCTCAATCCAGCCACTTTTCTGAGGAACCCGCCGGCTACCGACCGGAACTCTACCGACCACTGGAGCCGGAACAGGACCCGCCCCCGCCAAACCAGCCAAGTGCCGTAAGCGAGACACCGCGCGCTTCTTTTGTACCAGCGCCCTCCTACTACCCGCAGCCCGGGGCTTACGCTTACCCGCCTGCGCCATACTATGGCGGATACGGTCGTTATTATCCTCACCAAGATCGGCCATGATTGAAGCGGATAATCTTGGCACAAACATGCTTCGGTGCTTTAATAGAAGAGCGTATAAGCAAAGTGCGCCAGGAGCCATAAGATGAGTACTGAACGCCCGCAAATCATTGACGACCCGATGTACCGCCTGCTGCGCGAGGGCGCAGTGGATGAGTTCAATAGACGGCGGGCCGACGGAGAAAAGTGTAACCTTCATGGCTGCGATTTCCGGCATCTTGACCTGCGCAAACTCGATGCCAGGGGGCTCGATTTAGGTGATTGCTACTTCAGACAAACCGATCTGCGCGGCGTCGACCTGTCAGAGGCCAATCTGGAAGGCGCCAGCATTAACGCCGCGAAGATTTCCGGGGCTTACTTTCCGCGGGATTTGAGTGCCGACGAACTCACCCTGTCTCTGGTACACGGCATCCGTATGCGTTACCGCAAGGATTAACCTGCATACGCGGGTTAATCAGTTTCCAGCAATTCCACATAGCTGGCGTACCAGAACATCGAATCTCCCAGGTAAGCACGCACCTGGTCGAGGTGTACATCAACTTTTTTCTGTAACTCAGCGTCTTTTCTCAAAGCCGGATGCTGTCTGCTTAAGCGGGTAACGGTGGCGGTTGCCGACGGCAACGGGCTGTCATCCAGCGCAACAACGCCGTCCAGCATGGGAATCAAAGGGGTATCACTTTGAATCCAGCGCTTGTTGCGGTAGTAGTGTTGCCAGGCCATTTGCACCATCTGTCCTGCCAGTGCTTGATAACGCTTTTTTTCCTGCGGGTTGTGCTCACTCCAGTCCCAAAGACCCTGGGCAACCAGGGCATAATCTTCCAGTGTGGCGTCGGCTATCACACGCTTGCCGTCCCGCGCCCGCACCAGATGGCCAGCATCCCACAGACTTTTACTGATATAAGTGGCGAGCTTGTCAGCCGGCTTGGCATAGCGGGCGTCTCCCGTTGCCGCATAACCGGCAGCCAGCGCACTAAGCACCAGGCCATTCCAGGCCGCCAGACCTTTGTCATCCGGAAGCAGTGAACGAGCAGACCTCAAGTCCAGTAATTTCTTTCGTGCTGATGCCAGCACCTCATTCAGCCGTGTTTCACTCCAGCCCAGGTTTTTGGCGATATCAGCAGGCGTTCCCTGCCAGAGCGGCAATTCCCCATATTCCGAATGGCCAGGCTGCTCACCAAACCAGGCTGCACGAACTGCCTTGAGTTGTTCGGCATTTAATACCTGGCCCAGCTCATCATCATCCCAGAGGTAATAGAAACCCTCGCGACCCTGCTCATCGACCGCTGAAAAACTGCTGATGAAGTAACCGGCACCGCGTTGCATTTCACGCAACAGGAAATCCAGCGTACTCAGGCCTATGTCCCGATAATAAGATGACTGGAACTGCCCGGCGGCCTGCAGGTACAGCTGCGCCAGTTGCGCATTGTCGTAGAGCATTTTTTCGTAGTGTGGAACCTGCCAGCCCGGATCGGTGACATAACGGAAAAAACCACCGCCCAGCTCATCGTGCAGACCCTGGTTCGCCATACGATCCAGGGTCAGCCTGATAAAATCGTCCTGTGATTTATCATCCTGCTGTTCGCGTATCCATAACAGCGCTCGCAGCTGCGATACCATGGGAAACTTGTTCTGCCGTCCGAACCCGCCGGCCAGCTCATCCTTAAGCTGATCGGTTTGTACCCGCATGCCGTGTAGCGCTGACATCCTGGCTGGTTTTTTGTCAGCGTCGGAATTGCGAATCTGCCGCCACTGCTCCATGGCGTCACGTCCCATTTGTCGCAGTTGAGCGGGATCCTTATTCCAGGCGTCACGAAGCTGTTCAAGCAGCTGCCTGAAACGGTCTGGCGGAACATAGGTCATGCCGAGCAGGGGATAGCCGTCGGGTGTTAAAAATACATTCAGTGGCCAGCCGGCTTGACCATGTGTCAACTGCACAAACTCGATCAGGTGAGCATCCAGTGCCGGTGCCAGTTCACGATCGACTTTCACCGGCACAAAGTAGTCGTTAAGCAGTTTCGCCAGCAGCGGATCCCGATAACTTTCCCGCTGCATGACGTGACACCAGTGACAGGAGAAATAACCGATGGAGACCAGCAAGGGGCGGTTCAGCTCACGCGCCTTTTGCAGAGTCTCCCGGCTCCAGACCTGCCAATGCACCGGGTCTTCGGCATGCATGGCAAGATAGGGGGAAGGATGATTGACGAGCTGATTCTCAAGCGCGGCCGTGCCGGCCAGGGCGGTATTTGCCGCAGTCAGAACCAGCACAAAAATTAAAGCGCGTAACATACTAAGCCGAACACTGGATGGCCGACATGCCTCACCTGTCATGAACCTGGGTTCTGCTTTTCTTCATCCTCGATACGATCCAGTTCCTGTTCCATGTCCTCGTCCGTCATAGGCGGTTCGTATTCTTCGTGACCGCTACTGTCCTGTTCCTTTTTAGGGGCGAAGCGTTCGCCCAGAAACACGCCCACTTCAAACAGCAGCCACATGGGTAGAGCCAGCAAGGTCTGCGAAATAATGTCCGGAGGTGTCAACATCATACCGACGACAAAGGCGCCAACGATGACGTAAGCCCGCTTTCCTCTTAAAGACTGCGGTTCTACCACACCCGTCCACACCAGCAACACCACGGCAACCGGTATTTCAAAGGCGATACCAAAAGCAAAAAACAAGGTCAATACAAAATCGAGATAACGACTGATATCGGTCATCACTTCGACGCCTTGCGGTGCCGTGTGTGTCAGAAATCCAAACACCAGCGGGAATACAGCAAAATAGGCGAAGGCGGCACCGATATAAAACAGCGCTGTGCTGGACACCAGCAGTGGAATGACGCGCTTGCGCTCATGCAGATACAAACCCGGCGCTACGAACGCCCAGAGCTGATAGAGAATGTACGGCATGGCGACAAAGATCGACAGGACCAACGCCAGCTTGAAGGGTGTAAAAAACGGTGACGCCACGTCGATGGCCACCATGGAACTGCCTTCTGGCAGATGTGCCATCAGGGGACCGGCCAGCCGGGTAAACAGCCAGTTGGCAAACGGCGTCAGGCCGAGGAAAATGACAGTAACAGCCAGCACGACACGCAGCAGGCGGTCGCGCAATTCGATCAAGTGAGAGACAAAAGGTTGTTCTTTGCCTTCTTCCGGCGGCAGATTGTTATCCGCTTGCGTCATTCGACTTCTTTGTTACCGCTTCATTTTTTGCCGGCGGCTGTTCGACGACGGGCTGCTGGGTTTTCTGAATCGTCTGCCTGGTGTCTTCGATAATATCGTGCAGTTCGGGGACTTCCGCCTGCTTGGCCAGGGTCTTCTTTAATTCATCGGCGGCAAGTTCACGATCGATATCCGCTTTCACCGTGGAGACAAAGCGGCGCGCCCGCCCCATCCACAGGCCGGCGGTACGCGCCACGCGCGGCAGCCGTTCCGGCCCGATCACCAGTAAAGCGACGACACCGATAATGGCCAGCTCCCAGAAACCAATGTCGAACATAATTATTCAACCAGCAGTCCAGCCCGGGCTAGACCTTGTCGTGTTCCTTGGAAGTCACTTCACCATCGATAACCCGGCCACTGGCCTGATCTTCCAGTTTGCCCTCGTCGCCCTTGGGTTGATCTTCCTCTTTCATGGCATGACGGAAACCCTTGATGGCACCGCCAAGATCACCGCCCAGGTTTTTCAGCCGTTTGGCGCCAAACAACACCAGGACGATGGCGAGAATAATCAACAGTTGCCAGATACTGATACCCATAAATCTCTCCTGTGACGCTGCCCGATTTGAAATCTGCAGCCATCAACACCTTAAGAACCCTTGCGCGCCGCTTTCTCTTCCAGGCCGGACAGGCCAAAGCGGCGCTCCAGTTCATTCAACACCCTATCAGGGTCCACACCCTGGTGGACCAGTAATACCAAGGTATGAAACCACAAATCGGCAGTTTCATAAACCAGTTCATCGGCATTTCCGCCTTTTGCTGCAATCACCGTTTCCGTGGCTTCCTCGCCGACTTTTTTCAGAATGCTGTCCAGCCCCTTGTGATAGAGACCGGCCACGTAGGAAGAATCCGGATCAGCCTGTTTGCGCTGTTCCAGTACTTTTGCCAGCTGTCGAAGAATATCGTCCGGCATATCAGCTTTTTCCGTACATCTCTGAGGGATCTTTCAACACCGGCTCGATGGTCTTCCATTCTGCGTTTTCCAGTCGCTGGAAAAAACAGCTGCGCCTGCCGGTATGACAGGCGATTCCGCCTTTCTGTTCAACCTGCAGGATAATGACATCATTATCGCAATCCAGACGTATTTCCTTAATCAACTGCTGGTTTCCAGACGCTTCGCCCTTGTGCCACAGTTTCTGCCGGGAGCGTGACCAGTACACGGCGTGGCTGTCCTGAGCAGTCAGTTGCAGCGCCTCGCGATTCATCCAGGCCACCATCAACACCCGCCCGTCTGCGGCATCCTGTGCAACGACGGGCACCAGACCGTCATCATTCCATTTGATGGCATCTAACCAGTTTTCTGACATATGCTACAGGCGTACTTCGATGCCACGACCGGCCATGTGCTGTTTGGCTTCGGCAATACTGTATTCACCAAAGTGAAAAATACTGGCCGCCAGTACCGCATCGGCCTCGCCTTCCAGTATGCCTTCAGCCAGATGTTCCAGGTTTCCGACACCACCGGATGCAATTACCGGTACGTCCACCGCCTCGCAAACCGCGCGGGTCAGCGTTAGATCAAATCCGTTTCTGGTGCCATCCCTGTCCATACTGGTCAGGAGAATTTCGCCGGCACCATACGCTACCATTTTTTTTGCCCAGTCGATGGCATCGATGCCGGTAGCTTTACGCCCGCCATGGGTAAAGATTTCCCAGCGCGGCTTGCCGCTGTCTGAACCATCATCGACCTGCTTGGCATCGATGGCGACAACGATACACTGGGAACCAAACTTGTCCGCCGCCTCACGCACGAACTCGGGGTTGAACACCGCAGCCGTATTGATCGCCACCTTGTCTGCACCTGCGTTCAACATGCGGCGAATATCGGCGAGTTCGCGTATGCCTCCGCCCACCGTGAGCGGTATAAACACTTCACCGGCCACCTGATCAACCACGTGCACCATGGTTTCGCGTTGTTCGTGGCTGGCGGTGATATCCAGAAAGGTCAGTTCATCGGCACCTTCCATATCGTAACGGCGGGCAATTTCGACCGGGTCGCCCGCATCACGAATATCAACGAACTGGACACCCTTAACGACACGGCCGGCATCAACGTCCAGACAGGGAATGATTCTTTTTGCCAGTGACATGCGCCCAACCCCTTATCCACAGCCAAACATAGAGACACCATCGCAGCGTCGCTGGATAATGACATCAGCAACCACGTCAGGCATCGACAAGCTTCTGCGCTTCAGCAAGATCGATACTGCCCTCGTACAGGGCACGGCCAATAATGGCGCCCATAATGCCTTCTTCCTCGACAGCCCGCAGCGCCTTGATGTCGTCCAGCGTGCTGATACCGCCCGATGCAATGACCGGTGTAGTGATTTCACTGGCCAGTTTGACGGTGGCCTCGACATTAACACCCTGCATCATGCCGTCGCGGCTGATATCGGTATAAATGATGGCCTCGACACCATCGCGTTCAAAATGCTGGGCCATGTCGATAACATCGTGGTGGGACAACTTGGACCAGCCGTCAATGGCTACCTTGCCATCCCTGGCATCCAAGCCAACGATAATATGTCCCGGGAACTCCAGACACAGATCATTGATAAAGTGCGGTGCACTCACCGCCTTGGTGCCGATAATGACGTATTGCACCCCGGCATCAAGATACAGCTGTACCGTGTCTTCATCGCGGATACCGCCGCCGACCTGGATCGGCACATCCGGGAAGGCGTCGGCGATACGGTGAATCACCTGAGTGTTCACCGGTTGGCCGGCAAAAGCGCCATTCAGGTCAACCAGGTGCAAACGCTGCGCACCTGCATCCACCCAGCGCTGCGCCATGTCCAGCGGATCATCGGCGAAAACGGTTTCATCCTCCATGCGCCCCTGGCGGAGTCGCACACATTTACCGTCTTTCAGATCAATGGCAGGAATAAGCAGCATGCGTCCATCCTCATTTCAACTCTCATTATTAATAATCCGGTTCAGACCTGGCCATCCCAACAGCTGAAATTCCGCAACAGTTTCAAGCCGGCCCGCTGACTTTTTTCCGGGTGGAACTGTACTGCAAACAGGTTTTCACGCGCCAGCGCACAACAGAATTCAAGCCCGTATTCAGACGTGGCTGCCTGCAGGCCTTTGTCGGCCGGGGCCGTATAGTAACTGTGCACAAAATAAAAGCGGCTGTCCTGCTCAATACCTTCCCACAGAGGATGGGGATTCTGGTGCACCTGGTTCCAGCCCATGTGCGGCACCTTGAGTTTGCTGCCATCGGCAGCGCGGATATTTTCCGGGAAACGCAATACGTCCCCTGCCACCAGCCCCAGGCAGGCGGTACCGTTATTTTCCTCGCTGCGCTCAAACAAAGCCTGCATACCCACGCAAATGCACAAGGTCGGTTTACTGGTCACGCTTTGCCGCGCAACCTCACCGAGGCCGGTACGGACCAGTTCCTCCATGGTGTGGCCGATGCCGCCGACACCCGGAAACACCACCCGGTCAGCGGCCGTAATGTCGCCCGGATCGGAGCTGATCATCACCCGCGTATC